>JANLFJ010000062.1 GCA_024655825.1 Peptococcaceae bacterium
TTTAGAATTCAGGCTGTGGAACTGGGAATATTATCCTGGAACTGCATAAGTCCTGAATAAAATTAATATGCGGGAGAAAAAGGGAGGTCCTTGTAAGTGGATGGAATGACGGCAGTGGTTAAAACGGAAGCCGGAAAAGGGGCAAGGCTTGTGGAAATTCCCGTGCCCCAGCCGGGGAAGAACGAAGTGGTGGTCAGGGTAAAGGCTGCCGCGATATGCGGGACCGATATGCATATTTATGAATGGAACACGTGGGCCCAGAATGCTAAAATAAAGTTGCCGCTGGTCATGGGGCACGAATTCAGCGGCGAGGTGGCAGCCGTGGGGGAAGGGGTGACGACTCTAAAAACAGGCGATTACATAGCCGGTGAAACTCATATCCCCTGCGGGGAGTGCTACCAGTGTAAAAACGGTCTCCAGCACATCTGCGGAAGGCTGACCATATACGGCGTCAATACTGACGGGTGTTTTTCCCGTTATACCAGGATTCCGGAAGCCTGCGCCATAAAAATACCTCCCACTATTCCCCCGGAGATCGGGGCAATCCTGGAACCGCTGGGGACATCTTTCCGGTCATGTCTTGAGCTCCAGGTTACCGGAGCGACGGTGGCCGTTATCGGCGCGGGCCCCATAGGTCTGCTGGCGGTTGTTTCCGCCAGGGCCATGGGGGCTGCCGCTGTTATCGCCGTGGATGTTATCCTCAGCAGGTTGGAACTGGCCTTGAAGGTGGGTGCCAATTACACGTTTAATCCTAAAGAGCAGGACGTGGTCCAGGAAATACTTAAGCTGACCGGCGGGCTCGGTGTGGACGGTTTTATCGATGCCTCGGGAAACAGCAAGGCCATTCAGGAGGGATTTAAATACCTGCGAAAGGGCGGGCGCGCGGCGCTTGTCGGTTTGCCCTCCGGACCCCTGTGTATTGACCTGGGCGCGGATGTTGTCTTCAAGGAAGCGGTTATCACCGGTATTCACGGCCGGAAAATGTTTGAAACATGGACGGGGATGAAAAACATGCTGGATAAGAAACGCTTGCCTGTTGAACCGATCATCACACATGTTTTGCCCCTGGAGAGCTTTGAGGAAGGGTTTAACCTGCTCAAAACGGGTGAAGCCTGCAAGGTTGTCCTCATCCCGTAAAGCAAGGGACGCTGCGTTCTGCTGCCATTATAAAGCGGCGGGACGGGGAATTGAGTCCTCACAAGCAACTGTCCGGCCGGTGCTTTGCCGTCAACCAGCAACCGGCTGTTGATGCGCAGGACATATTGTAAATGCCAGGCCGGGAGCCATATCCGAATAAAAAAACGAACATTTCCCGGGAATGTTCGTTTTTTATTGACACAGAGGATAAAAATAAATTAAGATATGATTGTAAGTTCGCAGTTCGCACTCAGCCATTGGGTAGGGTGATACTTGGCTCGACGGTTAGACAAGTCTCACCCTTTTGTTTATTATATACTTGAGAAAAGGTGGTGTGTGTTTTGCCGGGAAAAGAGGTCATTATCGTCATGGGCAGCGACTCGGACTGGCCCGTAATGAAAACAGCGGCTTTGACGTTGAAAGAATTTGAAGTTGGATACGAAGTCCACGTGGCTTCCGCCCACCGCGCCACCGAACGGGCCTTGCAGCTGGCACGGGAAGCGGCGGGCAGGGGCGTGGAAGTGATTATTGCCGGGGCCGGCGCCGCGGCCCACCTGCCGGGCGTGCTGGCGGCCGTCACTCCGCTTCCCGTGATCGGGGTGCCCATCAATTCCACCAGCCTGGGGGGACAGGACGCCCTGTACGCCATTGCCCAGATGCCTTCCGGTATTCCCGTCGCCGCGGTGGCGATTGACGGCGCCAGGAATGCCGCCCTGCTGGCGGTGCAGATCCTGGGCGCAAAGGATAAAAGGCTGCGCGAGAAAATGGCTGCCTACAAGGAAAAGATGGCCTTGGAAGTCGAGGCCAAAAACGAAAAAATCCAGCAGCTGGCGCAGGAAATATGAACGGTTTCCTGGCGGCGCTGTTATGTTACTGCACAGGAGGAAACGTGAATGATTGACCGCTATACCCTGCCGGAAATGGGAAAAGTCTGGGCGGAGGAGAACCGCTGGGCCGTAATGCTGGAAATTGAGATCCTGGCCTGCGAGGCAATGGCCGAACTGGCCCTCATTCCCCGCGAAGCCGCCCGTGAAATAAGAAGAAAAGCGCGTTTCAACATCGAAAGGATCAAGGAAATCGAAGAAACAACGAGGCACGACGTCATCGCCTTTCTGACAAACGTTGCCGAATACGTCGGGGAAGAGGCCCGGTATATCCACCTGGGAATGACCTCTTCCGATGTCCTGGACACGGCCCTTTCCGTACAGCTCAAACAGGCGGGGGAACTGATCCTGGAGAAGATGGCGGATCTCGGCGAGGCGATAAAAGAAAAGGCCGTCGAGCATAAGGATACCCTGATGATGGGCAGGACGCACGGCGTCCATGCCGAACCAATCACTTTCGGTTTGAAGATGGCCTTGTGGCATGCGGAAAACGAGCGCAACATCGCCAGGATGAAAGAAGCGGTCAGGACAATATCCGTGGGGAAGATTTCAGGTGCCGTGGGGACGTTTGCCAATGTTTCGCCCCGCGTGGAGGAGTATGTCTGCGAAAGGCTGGGGCTTGAACCGGCCCTGGTTTCCACGCAGGTAATCCAGCGCGACCGGCATGCCCATTACCTGTCCGTGCTGGCGGTGGCAGCCAGTTCCCTGGACAAGTTCGCCACCGAGCTCAGGCATCTCCAGCGCACTGAAGTGCTGGAGGTGGAAGAACCTTTCGGGGCGGGGCAAAAAGGGTCCTCCGCCATGCCGCACAAGAAAAACCCGGTCATGGGAGAGAGGATTTCCGGGCTGGCCAGGGTTGTACGGGCGAACAGCGTGGCGGCTTATGAAAACGTCGCTCTCTGGCATGAAAGGGACATCAGCCATTCCTCGGTGGAGAGGGTCATCCTGCCTGACAGCACTATTCTCCTTCACTACATGCTGGACCAGCTGACCAGGGTCCTGCGCGGCCTCAAGGTCAACACCGCCAACATGAGAAACAACCTGGAGAGGACACTGGGCCTCGTTTTTTCGCAGCGGGTCATGCTGGCGCTGGTGGAGAAGGGACTGGCCAGGGAAGAAGCTTACAGGCTCACGCAGCAGAACGCCATGCGGGCCTGGGACGAGCAAAAGGACTTCAAGTCTTTGGTCCTGGCGGACGAACGGATAATGGAATTCTTAAAACCAGTTGAGGTGGAGGAACTCTTCGATTATAATTATCACACCAAGCATGTCGACTATATCTTTAAGCGGGCAGGATTGCTCAATTCAAGGAAAGGAGAATAAACTGTTATGGTAGAAATCCTTGAGCAGATTTACGAGGGCAAGGCCAAGAAGGTTTATAAAACCTCGGACCCTGATGTTTTTCACGTCTATTACAAGGATGACGCCACCGCCTTCAACGGGCTAAAAAAAGGCCAGATCAGGGATAAAGGCTATTACAACAACCAGATATCCGCGATCTTTTTCCGGCTTCTTGCCGAGAAAGGGGTTCCCAACCACTTTATCGAGTTGAACGGCGAGAGGAGCATGCTGGTCAAGGCGCTGGAAATAATCCCGGTGGAAGTGGTGGCCCGCAATATCATTGCCGGTTCCCTGGCCAAACGCACGGGCAGGCCGGAAGGAACGAGGCTGGCTTCTCCCGTGCTGGAGTTTTATTACAAGAGCGACGAACTGGGTGACCCCATGATTAACAATTATCACATCAAAGCCCTGGGCCTGGCGGCGGACGAGGAAATGAAGACCATTGAGGACATGGCCCTGCAGGTTAACCGGGTTCTGCTGGCCCATCTTGAACCGCTTGGCCTGGACCTGGTGGATTTCAAACTGGAATTCGGGCGCCACAAGGGTCAAATCCTTTTGGGAGACGAGATTTCCCCCGATACCTGCCGTTTCTGGGACACGGCCACCCAGGAGAAACTGGACAAGGACCGTTTCCGCCGCGACCTGGGCAGGGTGGAAGAGGCTTACCAGGAGATATACAGGCGGCTTAAGGGAGGTAAACAGTAATGTTTAAAGCGGTGGTAACCGTGACTTTTAAGAAGAGCATCCTGGACCCCCAGGGGAGCGCCGTCCTGAAAGCCTTAAAGTCGCTTGGCTTCCAGGGAGTGGAGGATGTGCGGGTGGGGAAGCACATTGAGGTCCTCCTGCAGAGCGAAAGCCAGGAAAAAGCCAAATATGAAATTGAGACGATGTGCTCCAAGCTGCTGGCCAATCCCGTCATCGAAGATTATTACTTTGAAGTGGCGGAGGTAGAATGATGAGATTCGGGGTCGTTGTCTTTCCGGGTTCCAATTGTGACGCCGACTGTTTCCATGTCGTGGACAGGGTGCTCGGCCAGCCTGTCGAATACCTGTGGCACGGCGATGAAAAGCTGAAAGAGATCGACTGCCTGATCCTGCCCGGAGGGTTTTCTTACGGCGACTACCTGCGCACGGGAGCTATTGCCCGTTTTTCTCCTTTGATGAACAGCGTCATGGAGTACGCGGAAAAGGGAGGGCTGATCCTGGGGATCTGCAACGGGTTCCAGATCCTGACCGAAATGGGCCTGCTGCCGGGAGCGCTTATCCGCAATCCCAGTCTGCAGTTCCAGTGCCAGGACACCTATCTCCGGGTGGAACGTGCGGATACGCCGTTTACCGGGTGCTATGCTCCAAAGCAGGTTGTAAAGATACCTATTGCCCATGCCGAAGGAAGCTTTGTTGCCGACAAGAAAACGTTGGATTTGCTGGAGAAAGAGGGACGGGTTGTTTTTCGCTACTCGAGCCCCGGCGGCGAAATCACGGCGGAAGCCAATCCCAACGGCTCGCTCCACAACATTGCGGGGATAATAAATGAAAAAGGCAATGTCCTGGGAATGATGCCGCACCCGGAGCGGTGTTCCGAGGGAATAATGGGCGGGGTGGACGGCTTGCGCCTGTTCGAGTCCCTTGTTAAATGGTGGGAGGAAGGTGGAGCACGATGAAGGACGGCCATTGGCGCGAACTCGGCCTGTCGGACGAGGAATACCAGAGGATTGTCGAACTGCTGGGCAGGGAACCGAACGAGGTTGAGCTCGGCATGTTCAGCGTGATGTGGTCCGAACACTGCAGCTACAAGAATTCAAAACCGGTACTGAAGAGATTTCCAACCAGCGGTCCCAGGATCATCCAGGGTCCGGGGGAGAATGCGGGGGTTGTCGATATAGGGGACGGCCAGGCGGTAGTCTTTAAAATCGAAAGCCACAACCACCCATCGGCTATCGAACCTTACCAGGGCGCGGCCACAGGAGTCGGCGGCATCATCCGCGATATTTTTACCATGGGCGCACGGCCAATTGCGCTTTTGGATTCCCTGCGCTTCGGTTCCCTTAAAAAGAGCAAGAAGTCGCGTTACCTCTTCAACAGGGTGGTGGCCGGCATCGCGGGGTACGGCAACTGCGTCGGGATCCCCACGGTTGGCGGTGAGGTATATTTTCATCCTTCATACGAGGAAAACTGCCTGGTCAATGTGATGTGCGTCGGGCTGATCGACAGGCAGGACCTGGCCAAGGGCACGGCAGGAGGGCCGGGCAACCCCGTGATGGTTGTCGGCGCCCGTACGGGGCGGGACGGCATTCACGGGGCTACTTTCGCCTCAGAGGAGCTGAACGAGGCCTCGGAAGAAAAACGGCCCGCCGTGCAGGTCGGCGATCCGTTCATGGAAAAACTGCTGTTGGAAGCCTGCCTGGAGCTGGTAAAAACCGGCTGGGTGGTAGGTATGCAGGACATGGGCGCGGCCGGGCTGACCAGTTCGTCGTGTGAAATGGCCTCCCGCGCGGGAACGGGCATCGACATGGACATCGCCAGAATCCCGCGCCGCGAGACGGGGATGACTCCATATGAAATAATGCTTTCCGAGTCGCAGGAAAGAATGCTGGTTGTAGTGAAAAAAGGAAAGGAGAAAGATGTCCGGGACATTTTTGCCAAGTGGGGGCTGGAAGCGGTTGTTGTTGGCCAGGTGACCGCTGACGGGTACCTGACGGTCAGGGAAGGGGAGCGGGTGGTGGCCCGCATCCCGGCAAAAGCGCTCACCGAATCGTGCCCGGTCTATGAACGTGAAGCCAAGGAGCCGTCTTACCTGCTCCAGGCCCAGGAATATGATCTGGGTTCGCTCCCGGAGATGGAAGACTACAGCCACTCTTTGCTGACGCTGCTCGGCACGCCCACCATCGCCAGCAAGGAGTGGGTTTACCGGCAGTATGACTATATGGTGGGGATAAACACGGTGGTGGGGCCTGGCGCGGCCGATGCGGCGGTCCTGCGCGTCAAAGGAAGCAAAAAAGGGATTGCCGTCACCACTGACTGCAACTCGCGCTACGTTTACCTTGACCCGTACCGGGGCGGGCAGATCGCCGTGGCTGAAGCGGCCCGCAACCTGGCCTGCACCGGCGCTCTTCCCCTGGCGGTCACGGACTGCCTCAATTTCGGCAACCCGGAGAAACCGGAGATCTTTTGGCAGTTCAAAGAGGCGGTGGCCGGGATGAGCGAAGCCTGCCGGGAGCTGGAGACCCCGGTAACCGGCGGCAACGTGAGCTTTTATAACGAGACCAAGGGTGAGGCCGTTTATCCCACGCCCGTGGTGGGGATGATCGGTTTGATCGAGGACCTCGAACAGGTCTCCACCCTGGCTTTCAAAAACGACGGGGATATTGTCATTCTTCTGGGACAGAACAAAGACGAGCTTGGAGGCAGCTTGTATTTGAGCGTGATTCACGGGCTGGAAGCGGGCAGGCCTCCGGAAATCAATTTGCAGCTGGAAAAGCTGGTGCAGAGGACAGCGCTGGACCTGATAAAAGAGGGGCTGGTCACCGCTTCCCACGACTGCGCGGAAGGCGGCCTGGCCGTGGCCTTGGCCGAGTGCTGCATTGCCGGAGGCATAGGAGCGGAAATAATCTTGAATGAACCTGTGCGGGCCAGCAGCCTGCTTTTTGGCGAGACGCAGTCGAGGATTATCATCACCACTCCGAAGGACAGGGTGGACGAAGTGCTCAACCGCCTGAGAACAAGCAAAGTTCCCTACAAGGTTTTGGGAGACGTGGGCGGGTCGGAACTGAACATTACGGGTTCCGGCTGGAAGGTGCGCCTGGAAGTTGAAACCATGGCGGAAAAATATCGGGGGGCTATACCATGCATAATGAATTCGTAGAAAAAAGGCCTGATAAAATGGAAGAAGCCTGCGGCGTCTTTGCAATTTACGCGCCGGGCGTGGACGTGGCCAGGGTCACCTACTACGGGCTCTATTCCTTGCAGCACCGGGGACAGGAAAGCGCGGGGATCGCCGTTTCCGACGGGGTTGGAATCAAGGTGCACAAAGCTATGGGCCTGGTTTCGGAGGTGTTTACGGAGGACATCCTGGGGAAACTGAAGGGGAATATGGCCATCGGGCACGTTCGCTATTCCACGACCGGCTCCAGCCAGGTGTTAAACGCCCAGCCGCTGGTGTGCCGCTACCTGCAGGGAAGCCTCGCCGTCGCTCACAACGGAAACCTGACAAACGCCACCGAGTTGAGGGAGAAACTGGCGGCCAACGGGTCGGTGTTTCAGTCGAGCATCGATTCGGAAGTCATCGTCAACCTGATTGCCCGCTACGGTCAAAGCGCCATAGAAGAAGCCATCATGAAATGCATAATCGACCTGAAAGGCACCTATTCTTTAGTGGTGATGACGGAAGACAAGATCATCGGGGTCCGCGATCCTTTCGGAAACCGCCCGCTGTGCCTGGGTAAACTGGGGAAACACTACTGCATAGCCTCCGAGTCATGCGCCCTTGATACACTGGGGGCGGAATTTATCCGCGATTTCGCCCCGGGCGAGATCGTGACCATCGACCAAGACGGGATGCGTTCCAGGAGGTTTATTGCTCCCAATGAGCCGGCGGTTTGCATTTTCGAATACATTTATTTCGCCCGGCCTGATTCAAGCATCGACGGGATCAATGTCATGCAGGCCCGCCGGGCAATGGGCAGGGAACTGGCCCTCGAACACCCGGTCAACGCCGACCTGGTCATACCCGTGCCGGATTCCGGCATTTCCGGAGCCCTGGGGTATGCCGAACAGCTGGGGCTGGTGTATGACATGGGGCTTATGAAAAACCGCTATATCGGCCGCACTTTCATCCAGCCGGAACAGAACGAAAGGGACCTGGGCGTGCGCTTGAAGCTGAATCCCATCACCAGCCTGGTGGAAGGGAAAAAAGTGGTGATCGTCGATGACTCCATCGTCAGGGGAACCACGAGTAAAACAATTGTAGAAATGGTCAGAAAAAAAGGGGCCAAAGAGGTTCACATGCTTGTCAGTTCGCCGCCGGTGATGAATCCCTGCTATTACGGGATAGACATCTCGGAGAGAGGCGAGCTGATCGCCGCGCAAAAAACGGTGGAGGAAATACGAAGGTTTATTGCGGCCGATTCGCTGCATTATCTCAGCCTGGAAGGGTTGTACCGCGCTCTTGGGCGGACAAAAGGGTTTTGCACGGCCTGCCTGAGCGGGTCTTACCCGATTGAACTTCCATCGCAGGAGGAACTGGGCAAACACATCTTCGAGATGCCGCAGCATCACAGGAAGGAGGCCAGGGCATGCGGGGGCGTGCGGGATTGACCTACCGGGAGGCCGGAGTGGACATCAGCCAGGGAAACAGGACCGTGGAGATGATTAAGCCCCTGGCGGAGAAGACTTTTCGCCAGGAGGTTTTGGGCGGCCTGGGCGGTTTTGGCGCGCTGTTCGCCCTTGATACCGAAAAGTATAAAAACCCGGTGCTGGTGGCCGGCACGGACGGGGTGGGCACGAAACTGGCAGTGGCCCAGCTGATGAACAGGCACGATACCATCGGGATCGACTGCGTGGCCATGTGCGTCAACGATATCCTCGTTTCTGGGGCGGAACCCCTTTTTTTCTTGGATTATTTGGCTGTGGGCAAGCTTGAACCGGAGCAGGCGGCGGCTGTAGTAGCCGGTATAGCCGAGGGATGCAGCCAGGCCGGCTGTGCCCTCATCGGGGGTGAAACGGCTGAAATGCCCGGCTTCTACCGGCCCGGCGAGTACGATGTGGCCGGTTTTGCGGTAGGCGTGGTCGAGCGTGAAAAGATTATTGACGGCAGGACAATCGTACCGGGTGATTTGCTGCTCGGGCTTTCCTCGAACGGCCTGCACTCCAACGGGTATTCCCTGGCCCGCAAGATATTCTTTGAGGTTTGCGGGTACAATGCGGGGGACTACGTGGAAGAGCTGGGCTGTTCGTTGGGCGAGGAACTGCTCAAACCGACCAGGATATACGCGGGGATTGTACGGGAGCTTCAAGACCATTTCTGCATTAAGGGCATGGCCCATATCACGGGAGGCGGCTTGCTGGAAAACCCGCCCAGAGTGCTGCCTTCCGGCCTGGGTTTGGAAATCGACTACGGCAGCTGGGAAATACCCCCTGTTTTCCGGCTGCTGGCCCGGGAAGGGCCGGTGGAAAAAAGGGAAATGCTGCGCACGTTCAATATGGGGATCGGCTTCGTCATTATTGCGGAAGCGCGGGAGACCTTGAAAATGAAAGATTGGCTCGCCGGCAGGGGAGAAAAGGCCAGCGTCATCGGCCGCGTGGTGGAAGGAGCTGCCGGCGTTACGGTGAGGGGGACTGACTGATGGCGCATCTTCGGCTTGCTGTTTTGGCTTCCGGGCGAGGAACGAACCTCCAGTCCATTCTGGATGCCGGCCGCGAAGGCAGGCTGGACGCATCCGTCGCGGCGGTTGTGAGCGACAAGGAAGGGGCTTTTGCCCTGGAAAGGGCCCGTTTGGCGGGAATTCCGGCTTATTATGTCAACCCGCGAGGGTATTGCTCAAAGGAGGAATACGAAGAGGCTCTTCTGGGGGTCGTCAGGTATAGCCGGGCCGACTGCGTGGTCCTGGCCGGTTTTATGCGGGTGCTTTCGCCGTATTTCATAAAAGCCGCCGGTGTTCCCATCCTCAATATCCATCCATCTATACTGCCGTCCTTTCCAGGGCTCCACGCCCAGCGCCAGGCACTGGAATATGGTGTTCGCTACAGCGGCTGCACGGTGCATTTTGTTGATGAAGGCGTGGATTCGGGTCCGATCATCCTCCAGGCGGTAGTGCCTGTTCTTCCCTCCGACACCGAGGAAAGCCTGGCCGCGAGAATACTGGAAAAGGAACATATTATTTACCCCGAAGCTTTGCAGCTTTTATGCGAAGGGCGTGTGCTCCGCCGGGGAAGAAAAGTTATTATACTAGAGGAAGGTGAAATCAATGAGTAAACTTGCCCTGATCAGCGTATCCGACAAGAGAGGGCTTGCGGATTTTGCCAAAGGCCTGAAAAGTCTCGGATACGCCATAGTATCGACAGGGGGAACGGCACGAGCCATCCAGGAGGAGGGCATTGAGGTAACGCCTGTTTCGGAGATAACAGGATTCCCTGAAATCCTGGACGGCAGGGTAAAAACACTGCATCCCGGCATCCATGCCGGCATCCTGGCGAAACAAGAACCGGATCACTTTGCGCAGCTTGAAAAGTTGGGGATCAAGCCGTTTGACCTGGTGGCTGTCAATCTTTACCCCTTCCGGGAAACGGTGGCCAGACCCGGGGTCACCCTGGAGGAAGCCCTGGAGAACATCGATATCGGCGGGCCTTCCATGGTCAGGGCGGCAGCCAAGAATTACGAGCGGGTGGCTGTTGTGGTCAACCCGGACCGCTACCCGGAGATCCTCGCCCAGCTCCGGGAAAAGGGAGAAATCGACCGGGAAACGCGTTTGAGACTGGCTGTTGAAGCGTTCACACATACCGCCGAGTACGATATGGCGATCAGCGCTTATTTAAGCAGGGTAAGTAAGCCCAATGAATTCCCCGATACCTGGTTTGTCGCCGGGCACAAGAAACAGGAACTGCGCTACGGCGAGAATCCCCACCAGAAAGCCGCCTTTTATATTAAGACGAACAGGAGCAGCGGGACGCTGGCTGGCGCGCAGCAGTTACAGGGCAAGGAGCTGTCGTATAACAACCTGGTGGACCTGGAGGCGGCCTGGGCTGTTGTCAGGGAATTCGAAAAACCTGCGGCCACGATCATTAAACACACCAACCCCTGCGGGACGGCGTTGGGTTTTGACATCCTGGAGGCATATATAAGGGCTTTTTCCGCCGATTCCATTTCCGCTTTCGGAGGCATTATCGGCTTAAACCGCGAGATGGACGAAAGGACAGCCCTGGAGGTAAGCAAGACCTTCATGGAAGCGATAATAGCCCCCTCTTTCAGCAAGGGGGCATTGAAGGTCATGGCCGAGAAGCCTAATGTGCGGCTGTTGGCTATGGGCGAAGAAAAAAAGCAAGAGAAAGAATACTGGATTGAACCGGTAAGCGGCGGGTTCCTGGTGCAGGAATGGGATGAAGCGCTGCTGCGGAAAGAGGACATGCAAGTGGTTTCCCAGAGAAAACCCGACGAGGCCATGCTGGACGAACTGCTCTTTGCCTGGAAGGTGGTCAAGCATGTAAAATCTAACGCCATCGTCATCACCAAGGATAAGCAGACTATCGGCGTGGGCGCCGGGCAGATGAACCGCGTGGGCGCGGCCCGCATTGCCCTGGAGCAGGCCGACAGCCGGGCGCGGGGCGCGGTGCTGGCTTCCGACGCTTTCTTTCCATTCTCCGACACGGTGGAACTGGCTGCCCGCCAGGGGATCAAGGCCGTCATCCAGCCGGGCGGATCCATTCGTGACGAGGACACCATCAAGAAAGCTGACGAGTACGGCCTGGTGATGGTGTTTACGGGCATCCGCCACTTCAAGCACTAGCATGACTTTACGAAATATTAGTTTTTATTTTTTAGAATCCTTTCATATCAA
>JANLFJ010000063.1 GCA_024655825.1 Peptococcaceae bacterium
TATGCTTGATTTGCGATTAGAAAATCATAAAAATAGCTTACATCGCAAAAAGCTCCCGTAAAAAATAGGTTGACAGCCACCATAGGTTATGCTAACATTTTAAAATGCGATTATTTGCCTGGCCCAGATGAAAACCACGAAACGAATACAGCGCGGGGAATAGTGAATAATGCAGGTAATAAAAGGCAAGAATAGATAGGTGGAGCGCAAATAGCAAGGTGTTTTAACCTTGCTATTAGGTGTTTTTATTTAACATTTTTATTTTTATTAAATAATGTTGCACATATAGGGCATGAGGGGTGAGAGATTTAATGCGTCGTCCGGTACAGGTGGGAAAAAGAACGAGGGTCAGCTACGCAAGGATCAAAGAAGTGCTTGAAATGCCCAATCTGATTGAAATTCAACAGAATTCTTACCAGTGGTTTTTAAATGAAGGAATAAAAGAGATGTTTCGTGATATTTCCCCGATACAGGATTTTACCGGAAACCTGGTCCTTGAATTCATCGACTACAGCCTGGGAGAGCCCAAGTATCAGGTGGAGGAATGCAAAGAGCGGGATGTGACCTATGCCGCACCCCTGCGGGTAAAAGTCAGGCTGATTAATAAAGAGACAGGGGAAGTCAAAGAACAGGAAGTTTTCATGGGCGACTTCCCCCTGATGACGGAAAAAGGAACATTTATCATCAACGGCGCCGAAAGAGTAATAGTAAGCCAGCTGGTCAGGTCTCCCGGCGTTTATTACACCGAGCAGGTTGATCCCAGCGGCAAAAAGATATACGGCGCCACCATAATTCCCAACCGCGGCGCATGGCTGGAATTTGAGACCGACATCAACGACAACATTTTTGTGCGGGTTGACAGGACACGCAAACTTCCCGCCACAGTGCTTTTGCGGGCCCTTGGGTACAGCAGCAACGGCCAGATTGCCGAACTTTTCAAGGAAGATGAACGGATCCGCCTCACCCTGGAGCGCGACCATACCGAATCGGAAGACGAAGCCCTGGTGGAAATCTATAAAAGACTGCGTCCCGGGGAACCTCCCACGGTCGAAAGCGCGCGTTCCCTGCTGCACACTTTGTTCTTTGACGCCAAACGCTACGACCTGGCGCATGTCGGACGCTATAAACTTAACAAAAAGCTGAAAGTGGATATTCCGCCCCATGTCCGGCATATAACCAGGGAAGACATCATTGCGACCATTAAACAACTGCTGAAACTCATGAACGGGGAAGGGAAGCCGGATGACATTGATCACCTGGGCAACCGCCGCCTTCGTTCGGTGGGGGAACTTCTCCAGAACCAGTTCCGCATAGGTTTATCAAGGATGGAGCGCGTGGTGCGCGAGCGAATGACTATTCAGGATGTGGAAGTCATCACTCCGCAGATCCTTATTAATATACGGCCGGTGGTGGCCGCAATCAAGGAGTTCTTTGGCTCCAGCCAGCTCTCGCAGTTTATGGACCAGACCAATCCCCTGGCGGAGCTTACGCACAAGCGGCGCTTGAGCGCTCTTGGACCGGGCGGCCTGTCCCGTGAAAGAGCCGGTTTCGAAGTGCGCGACGTTCACCATTCCCATTATGGACGCATGTGCCCGATTGAGACACCGGAAGGTCCTAACATTGGGCTGATTGGTTCTTTAAGCACGTACGGGCGAATCAATGAATACGGCTTTATAGAGACGCCGTACCGCAAAGTGAATAAGGAAACCGGCCAGGTGACGGACGAGATCGTCTACCTTACCGCTGATGAAGAAGACAACTATGTCATTGCCCAGGCCAACGCTCCTTTGGATGAAGAAGGACGCTTTGTCAACTCCAAGGTCAATGCCCGCCACGGCAGCGAGACTCTTGTCGTCTCCGTGGATAAAGTGGATTTCATGGACGTGTCTCCCAAACAGATAGTTTCCATTGCCACCGCCATGATCCCCTTTTTAGAGCATGATGACGCAAACCGCGCTTTGATGGGGGCCAACATGCAGCGGCAGGCCGTGCCTCTTTTGCGTACGGAGGCTCCCTTCGTCGGGACCGGTGAGGAATTCAAGGCGGCGAGGGATTCCGGGGTGGTCGTACTGGCGAAAAACTCCGGGATAGTGGAAAGAGTCACGGCCAATGAGATCGTCATTCATACAGACGACGGCAGCAAGGAGACATACAGGCTGATAAAGTTCGCCCGTTCCAACCAGGGTACGTGCATGAATCAAAAACCGATTGTCAAAAAGGGAGAGCGGGTGGAAAAAGGACAGGTGATAGCCGACGGGCCCTCCACCGACCAGGGTGAACTTGCCCTGGGTAGAAACGTGCTGGTGGCCTTTATGACCTGGGAAGGCTACAATTATGAAGACGCTATCCTTATCAGTAAAAAACTGGTTAAAGAAGACTATTTCACATCCATCCACATTGAGGAATATGAGTGTGACGCCAGGGATACCAAGCTTGGCCCGGAAGAGATAACCCGGGATATTCCCAACGTGGGAGAAGACGTTTTAAAGGACCTGGATGAACGCGGGATCATCCGTATTGGGGCGGAAGTGCGGCCCGGCGATATACTTGTCGGCAAAGTGACTCCGAAGGGCGAAACCGAGCTCACTGCGGAAGAGCGGCTTCTGCGGGCTATTTTTGGCGAAAAGGCCAGGGAGGTAAGGGATACCTCGCTGCGCGTGCCGCACGGCGAAGCCGGCAAAGTTGTTGACGTGAAGGTATTCTCGCGGGAAAACGGCGACGAACTGGCTCCCGGCGTGAACCAGATAGTGCGCGTTTACATTGCCCAGAAGAGAAAGATTTCGGAAGGCGATAAGATGGCAGGCCGGCACGGCAACAAAGGCGTGATTTCGCGCATACTGCCGGAAGAGGATATGCCGTTTTTGCCGGACGGCACGCCCATCGAAATTGTCTTGAATCCCCTTGGCGTCCCGTCCCGTATGAATATCGGGCAGGTCCTGGAAACCCACCTGGGCTGGGCGGCGAAAACCCTCGACCTGAGGGTTGCCACGCCGGTATTTGACGGGGCTACCGAAGAGGATATTAAAACCCTTTTGGCGGAGGCAAAGCTTCCCGTGCACGGGAAAACCGTACTGTACGACGGGAGGACCGGCGAACCTTTTGACAACGAGATCACCGTTGGCTATATGTATATGCTTAAACTGGCCCACCTGGTCGATGACAAGATCCACGCGCGTTCCACCGGGCCGTATTCGCTTGTTACCCAGCAGCCTTTGGGCGGCAAGGCCCAGTTCGGCGGACAGCGCTTTGGGGAAATGGAAGTCTGGGCGCTGGAAGCCTACGGCGCTTCCTATACCTTGCAGGAGATACTGACCGTCAAGTCTGATGACGTGGTGGGACGGGTTAAGACCTATGAAGCCATAGTCAAGGGTGAAAACGTCCCCGAACCCGGTGTCCCCGAATCCTTCAAAGTTCTGATCAAAGAGCTACAGAGCCTGGGGCTCGATGTCAAAGTGCTTTCAGAAAATGACGAGGAAATTGAAATCAAGGAAATTGACGACGACATCAGCGAAGCAGCCAAGGAACTGGGACTTGATATACATGCTCCGGATAGACCGCTCCTCGATGAATACGAAGAAAGTGAAGAGGAACAGGAGAACGACGGGTTCCTGGAATATGACCCGGACCTGGAAGAGCTGGACGTAGATGAGGACAATGATGACTTCAATGACCGCTGACTGAAGCGGTGAGAAAAATTGAAGGAGGGAGCGACGCCCTTGTTAGATGTTAATAACTTCGACAGGATGAGAATCGGACTGGCTTCTCCTGAGCAAATACGCGCATGGTCAAGCGGCGAGGTTAAAAAACCCGAGACCATTAACTACCGCACTTTAAAACCCGAACGCGAAGGACTGTTTTGCGAAAAGATTTTCGGACCTACCAGGGATTGGGAATGCCACTGCGGAAAATACAAGCGCGTCAGGTACAAAGGAATCATCTGCGACCGCTGCGGTGTTGAAGTTACCAAGTCCAAGGTTCGCCGTGAAAGGCTTGGGCATATTGAACTTGCCGCGCCATGCTCGCACATCTGGTATTTTAAAGGCATCCCCAGCCGGATGGGACTTATTCTCGATATTTCCCCGCGTTCCCTGGAAAAAGTGCTGTATTTTGTTTCATACATCGTAACTGAGCCCGGTGATACCCCCTTGATGAAAAAACAGCTGCTTTCAGAAATGGAATACCGGGAGTATAAGGAAAAATATGGGAATAGGTTTCAGGCCGGGATGGGAGCCGAAGCAATCAAGGTTCTCCTTGAAGAGATGGACCTGGATGAGATAGCTGCCGAATTGAGGGCCGAACTGCGCGAGGCGACAGGCCAGCGCAAAGTAAGGGCAATCCGCAGGCTTGAGGTTATAGAAGCCTTTAAAAATTCAGGCAATCGCCCTGAGTGGATGATCATGGATGTCATTCCCGTCATTCCTCCCGAACTTCGGCCCATGGTGCAGCTGGATGGCGGCCGTTTCGCCACCTCCGATCTCAATGACCTGTACAGGCGGGTTATTAACCGCAACAACAGGTTAAAAAGACTCCTTGATCTAGGGGCTCCGGATATAATCGTGCGCAATGAAAAAAGGATGCTGCAGGAAGCAGTCGACGCACTCATTGATAACGGAAGGCGCGGGCGCCCGGTAACCGGGCCCGGCAACCGTCCTTTGAAGTCGTTAAGCGATATGCTTAAAGGCAAACAGGGCAGGTTCCGGCAGAATCTTTTGGGCAAACGGGTTGATTATTCGGGACGGTCCGTGATCGTGGTTGGTCCGGAGCTTTTGCTCCACCAGTGCGGCCTGCCCCGGGAAATGGCCTTGGAGCTGTTCAAGCCGTTTGTCATGAAAAAGCTGGTCAATGACGGCTACGCTCATAACATCAAGAGCGCCAAGCGAATGGTGGAAAGGGTCCGCAACGAGGTCTGGGATGTGCTGGAAGAAGTTATCCAGGACCACCCGGTCCTGTTAAACCGCGCTCCCACCCTGCACCGCCTGGGGATCCAGGCTTTTGAACCGGTGCTGGTAGAAGGCAGGGCCCTTCAGATTCACCCGCTGGTCTGCACTGCTTACAATGCCGATTTTGACGGCGACCAGATGGCTGTTCACGTGCCTCTTTCCGCCGAAGCGCAGGTCGAAGCCCGCCTCTTAATGCTTTCTTCACACAACATCCTTAACCCCAAGGACGGCCGGCCGGTGGTAACCCCCACCCAGGACATGGTTCTTGGTTCATATTACCTGACCGTGGAAAAGTCTGCGGGGAACCCCACCTATACCTTTGCCAGCGATGAAGAGGCCATCTATGCCTATGAAACGGGCATGGTGACGCTCCATGAACCCGTAAAAGTCCGCAAAGACGGCAAACTGATCCAGACCACCACGGGCCGCCTCATCTTCAACCAGGTTATACCCCCGGAAGTGGGTTTCTATAATGAAGTTATAGGCAAAAAGCAGCTGGGCCAGATCGTGGCCAAGTGTTTCCGGCTTCTTGGGAACGCCGCGACGGCCAGAATGCTTGACGGGATCAAGAAATTAGGTTTTACCTACTCTACTCGCGCTGGAATCACTATCGGCATCACCGACATTGTCGTTCCTGAAGACAAAAATCTGATCCTGAACGAGGCCGAAAAACAGGTCGAGGTCATAGAAAACCAGTTCAGGAGGGGCCTGATTACCTACGAAGAGCGCCAGCAGCTGATTATCGGGGTCTGGAACAAGGCTACCGAGGATGTTACCAAGTCTCTGCTGGATACCCTGGATAAGTTTAACCCTGTTTATATGATGGCCAATTCCGGGGCGCGCGGCAACATCCAGCAGATCCGCCAGCTGGCGGGGATGCGGGGTCTGATGGCCGATCCTTCAGGCCGCACAATTGAAGTGCCGGTCAAGTCAAATTTCCGTGAAGGGCTGGCGGTTTTGGAATACTTCAATTCCACCCACGGAGCGCGCAAAGGACTCGCCGACACGGCCCTGCGAACAGCCGACTCCGGTTATCTCACCCGCCGTCTTGTAGACGTGGCCCAGGACGTGATTGTAAGGGAAAACGACTGCGGCGCCACCACGGGCATATATGTAGACGAGATCAAGGACGGGAACGAGGCCATTGAGTCGCTGTATGAAAGAATTGTCGGCCGTTATGCGCTGGAAGACGTTGTCCACCCGCAGACCGGCCGGGTCATCGTGGCTGCGGATGAAGAGATCACCGAACAGCAGGCCGGTGAAATAATTGAAGCGGGGATTAAAGAAGTCGGCATTCGTACCGTTCTAACATGTAAAACGCGGTACGGCGTATGCCGCAAATGCTACGGCCGGAATCTGGCTACGGGTCATATGGTGGAGATCGGCGAAGCGGTGGGGATTATTGCCGCCCAGTCCATCGGCGAGCCGGGAACCCAGTTGACCATGAGAACCTTCCACACGGGTGGCGTGGCCGGCGAAGACATCACCCAGGGTCTTCCCAGGGTCGAAGAACTCTTTGAGGCCAGAAAGCCGAGAGGCCAGGCGATAATTGCCGAAGACGACGGGATCGTGCACATTTCCGAAGTCAGGGGTCGCAAAGAAATTGAAATAACCGCCGGCGGGGAAGAAAAATATATTTACCAGATCCCGTTCGGTTCCAGGATCAAGGTGAAAGAGGGCCAGCAGGTTGAGGCCGGGCAGGAGCTGACCGAAGGCTCGATCAATCCTCACGATCTCTTGAAAATCCGCGGGATCAGGGGAGTCCAAACCTACCTTTTGAGGGAAGTGCAGCGTGTTTATCGCCTGCAGGGGGTAGACATAAATGATAAACACATCGAGGTGATAATCCGCCAGATGCTAAGGAAGGTAAAGGTTGAAGAACCTGGCGATACCCAGCTTTTACCTGGCGGGTTAATCGATATTTTCGAGTTTGAAGAAGAGAACGCCAAGGTTTTTGCCATGGGAGGAGAACCTGCCACCGCCAAACCGGTTTTACTCGGAATTACCAAGGCGTCGCTCGCCACCGATTCCTTCCTTTCAGCCGCTTCCTTCCAGGAAACAACCAGGGTTCTTACGGAAGCCGCCATTAAAGGGAAGACCGATCCCCTGCTGGGGCTGAAAGAAAACGTAATTATCGGCAAGCTTATCCCTGCGGGGACCGGAATGTCCAGGTACAGGAACATCAGGGTAAGCCCGGTAATCGAAGAAAACGCCGCCGCTGCTCTTGAACAGCTGGATAGCCACACGAGTCTCGCTTCATCTTGACAGCGCGGGCTGCCAGATGATAATATATTTCAGTGCGTGCTGTTCAAAAAGGAGGTCAGGTTTTTAGTGCAGCGTTTGGCGACAACTAAAAAAAAGACGGTGGGGCTGAAGCAGACACAAAAAGCGGTGGAAAGAGGTTTGGCCAGCACTGTGTTTGTGGCCAGGGATGCCGAGGAAAAGGTTCGCCGGCCTATTCTGGAAGCCTGCCGTGAACGGGGAATAACCGTGATAGAAGTTGATACTATGGCCGAACTGGGAAAAGCCAGCGGCATCCAGGTGGGTACCGCCGTGGCGGCTCTTTTGATGGAGGTCGAGTAACCCTAACATACAACAGGACATCCTGGGAAGGAGGTGCACGCAATATGCCAACCATCAGTCAGCTGGTAAGAAAAGGAAGAGAGATAACCCGTAAAAAGTCTGCAGCGCCAGCGTTAAGGGAATGCCCGCAAAAACGCGGGGTATGCACAAGAGTATATACTACCACGCCCAAAAAGCCGAATTCCGCCTTGCGAAAGGTAGCCAGAGTGAGGCTTACTAACGGCGTTGAGGTTACGTCTTATATACCCGGGATAGGTCATAACCTCCAGGAACACTCTGTCGTGCTTGTGCGGGGAGGCAGGGTTAAGGACCTGCCGGGTGTCAGGTATCACATCGTCAGAGGAGCCCTGGATACCGCGGGTGTCCAGAAACGAAACCAGGGCCGTTCCAAATACGGCACAAAACGGCCCAAGGTTGCCGCCAAGAAATAAACATCGCCTGCTGGCAGCAATTATCTGCCAGCAGCAAAGGGGGGAATGATATGCCCAGGAAGGGGCCTGTACCAAAAAGAGAGGTCCTGCCGGATCCGATCTACAAATCCAGGCTGGTGACAAAATTCATCAATAAGGTTATGTACGAAGGCAAAAAAGGCGTCGCTGAGCACGGCGTGTATGGAGCGTTGAGAATCATCGAGGAAAAAACAGGGAAGAATGGCTTGGAAGTCCTGGAGCAGGCGATGAAAAACGTGATGCCTGTCCTGGAGGTGAAAGCGCGCCGTGTGGGGGGCGCAAACTACCAGGTGCCTGTTGAAGTGCGTCCTGACAGGCGCGAAGCCCTAGGTATCAGGTGGCTGGTCACATTTGCGCGCAAGCGTGGTGAAAAGACCATTGAGAATAAACTTGCCGCTGAAATACTGGATGCCGCCAATAATACGGGCGGAGCAGTCAAAAAAAGGGAAGATACCCATAAAATGGCTGAAGCCAACAAGGCTTTTGCCCATTACCGCTGGTAAAATTCGCTGTTCGAACTTTTGCTGCTACGGCCAATCAGGTTGAAACCTCGTAGAAACGGGGTGTGCCGTGATTATTGGCCAGCGGAGATCGCTGTATACTACTGGCCGGCCGGTCTAAGAAAGGGGGGTTAAGCATGAGCAGACAGTACTCTCTGGAAAAAACAAGAAACATAGGTATTATGGCTCATATTGACGCAGGCAAAACGACAACCACCGAGAGAATACTTTTTTATACTGGCCGGGTTCATAAAATGGGTGAGGTCCATGACGGCGCAGCCACCATGGACTGGATGGTCCAGGAGCAGGAAAGGGGCATCACCATTACCTCAGCCGCTACTACCTGTTTTTGGAAAGACCATCGTATAAACATTATCGACACGCCAGGGCACGTTGATTTTACCGTAGAGGTGGAACGCTCTTTGCGTGTCCTGGATGGGGCAGTCGCTGTTTTCTGCTCAGTAGGCGGCGTCGAACCCCAGTCTGAAACGGTCTGGCGCCAGGCCGATCGTTACGGGGTTCCTCGCATCGCTTATATAAATAAAATGGACAGGATCGGAGCAGATTTCTTTAGAGGAGTAAACATGATCAGGGAGCGGTTGGGAGCGAATCCCGTTCCCATTCAGCTGCCGATTGGTTCGGAAGAAAGCTTTCGGGGAATCGTTGATTTGGTTAAAATGAAAGCTTACTACTACCTGGACGACCTGGGCACCAGGAGCGAAGAAACCGGCATTCCGGAAGATATGCTGGAATTGGCCCGGGAATATCATGAAAAACTGCTTGAAGCCGTCGCGGACTATGATGATAAACTTACCCAAAAGTACCTGGAAGGCGAGGAAATAACGGAGGAAGAAATCAGGGCGGCCATTCGTTCCGCCACCATAGACGTAAAGCTTATTCCCGTTGTTTGCGGGTCGTCCTTCAAAAACAAAGGTGTCCAGCTCCTTCTGGATGCGATAATAAATTACCTTCCGGCTCCGACGGACATTCCTTCGATCCACGGGGTACACCCCGAATCCGGGGCAGATGAAATCAGGCACGCCGATGATAATGAGCCGTTTTCAGCCCTGGCCTTTAAGATCATGTCCGACCCCTATGTCGGTAAACTGGCCTTTTTTAGAGTATACTCCGGCGTGCTGAAATCAGGTTCTTACGTATATAATACAACCAGAAACAAAAGGGAACGCATCGGCCGCCTCCTGCAAATGCATGCCAATCACCGGGAAGAGGTTAACGAGGTGTATGCGGGAGATATTGCGGCGGCGGTAGGGCTGCGGGATACCACCACCGGGGATACGCTTTGCGATGAGGATCATCCTGTGATCCTGGAATCAATGCAGTTCCCGGAACCTGTAATCGACGTGGCAATCGAACCCAAAACAAAAGCCGACCAGGAAAAAATGGGCGCTGCCTTAGCCCGCCTGGCGGAAGAGGATCCCACTTTCCGCATCCAGACGAATCCCGAAACGGGCCAGACCATCATTTCCGGGATGGGCGAACTGCACCTGGAAATAATTGTCGACCGCTTGCTGAGGGAGTTTAAGGTGGATGCCAACGTAGGACGACCGCAGGTGGCATATAAGGAAACGATCCGTTACAGGAGCAAAGCGGAAGGCAAATTTATTCGCCAAACCGGGGGGCGCGGCCAGTACGGTCACTGCCTCATCGAAATCGAACCCCTGGAAAGGGGAAGCGGTTTTGAATTCGTTGACAAAACCGTGGGAGGAGTCATACCCAAAGAATACATTCCCCCGGTTGAAGATGGTATCAGGGAAGCCATGGAAAACGGCATTCTGGCCGGGTATCCCGTGGTCGACATACGGGCTACCGTGTACGACGGGTCCTATCACGAGGTTGATTCTTCGGAGATGGCTTTTAAGATTGCCGGTTCGATAGCTTTTAAAAACGCCGCCGTGAAGGCAGACCCGGTTGTCCTGGAGCCGGTTATGAAAGTAGAAGTCCTGGTTCCCGAAGCATACATGGGCGATGTGATCGGAGACCTGAACAGCAGGCGCGGTCGCATCGAAGGAATGGAATCCCGCACCGGGCTCCAGGTGATAAGAGGATTTGTTCCCCTGGCCGAAATGTTTGGTTACGCGACTGATCTTCGTTCCAAAACGCAGGGACGCGGTACCTATGTGATGCAGTTCTCTCATTACGAAGAAACGCCCGAAAACATCGGCGAGGAGATTATTGCCAGGCGACAGGGCCGGCTGTAGTCTAGATCAAAACCATGTGTTGAAAGTAAAAAAGGAGGAAGGAAACGATGGCGAAGCAAAGATACGAAAGGAAGAAGCCCCACGTTAACGTTGGGACGATAGGGCACGTAGACCACGGTAAGACCACGCTGACGGCGGCCATAACTTACGTGTTGGCGAAGAGAGGCCTGTCGCAGGCGGTGTCGTTTGACCAGATTGACAAGGCGCCGGAGGAGAAAGCGCGGGGGATCACCATATCGACGGCTCACGTTGAATACGAGACGGAGAGCAGGCATTACGCGCACGTGGACTGTCCTGGGCACGCCGATTACGTAAAGA
>JANLFJ010000064.1 GCA_024655825.1 Peptococcaceae bacterium
TTGTCACTGCCTGTCAGAGGCTGCGAAAAATTATTTTCCGCAGTCTTGTTTTTGTATAACGAAAACCACCTGCTATGCAGGTGGTTCCAAAGAGCTTATAGCTATGACTAGAAAAATCTACCTCCATTTGTTAAAATAGTGCAGGTTTCGCCAGCCGCACTAAAACAAAGGAGGTAGATATCCAATTGGATACAGAGAGTTTATCACATACACAATGGAACTGCAAATATCACATAGTATTTGCACCGAAATACAGAAGGCAAGTGATATATGGAAAAATCAAGGCGGATATAGGGATTATACTAAGGAAACTTTGTGAATTTAAGAAGGTAGAAATAATAGAAGCAAATGCCTGCCCAGACCACATACACATGTTGGTGTCAATACCACCGAAAATAAGCGTGTCAAGCTTTGTGGGCTATCTCAAAGGAAAAAGCTCGCTGATGATATTTGACAGGCACGCAAACTTGAAATACAAGTACGGCAACAGGCATTTCTGGTGCAGAGGGTATTATGTGGATACGGTGGGGCGAAACAAAAAGGCAATAGAACAATATATCAGAAAGCAGTTGCAAGAGGACATAGCATCCGACCAGATAAGTCTAAAAGAGTTCATAGACCCGTTTACGGGTGAGCCAGTAGACAAAAACAGAAAGAAATAACCCCTTTAGGGGTGGTTTGAGAAGGTGTGCGGTTGGCGGAACTTTCAGCGAGCCTTGAGGCTCAGCCTAGTACCAAGCCCTTATAGGGCTAGAGCAAACCACCCGCTGAGCGGGTGGTCATGATTGTGTTGCCTTTTTACGGTCTATGGTTTTCAGGGTAGGTATAATATTAATAGATGCAATATTATTAATGATTGGAGGCAAACGGGATGCCTGCAGGTCTGGAAACTGAACTGAAGTTGCGTTTTACCGGCGAGGAAAGCTGGGGTAAAATGTGCGGAGACCCGTTTTTGAGGAAAAGGGAGATCCCGGGGACAAGACGGTCGGTTAAACTGGAAACCGTCTATTATGATACTCCTTCTCATGCCTTGAAAAAGGAAAGGTTGGCGTACCGCGTCCGCCGTCAAGGGGAAGAGTGGGTTGCCACCGTGAAGGCCGACGGGCTGGCCGGCGGCGGGTTGCACCAGCGCCGGGAATGGAGCGCCGCTGCTACTGGACCAAAACCGGATATTGGCCTATTTTTGCGGACGCCGGTGGGTGAGCGGCTGGAAAAGGCGCTGGGGGAAGAAGCCTTGGGCGAGTTGTTTAGAACCGATTTCCAGCGGACAAGCATTGAATTGAAACTGCCGGGAGGCGGCTGCGTCGAGTTTGCCGCCGACTTGGGAGAGATAAGGGCGGGGTCTAGGAGAAGCTGCATCAGGGAGATCGAACTTGAATTAAAGGAAGGAAGCATTGCCGAGCTTTTGCGGCTTGCGGCGATGCTGGCCAGGAGATACCCGCTTTTCCCTGAAGCCAAAAGCAAGTATTACCGGGGACTGGAGCTGGCGGGTCTTGAACCGTTGCGGGAGGAAACAATGGTGGAAAAACCGGCGATACTGCCTTCGGATGAGACGGAGGAAGCCTTCGGCATGGTGCTGGCCGCCTGTATCCGGGCGGCGGTAAGTGAGCTGGAGAGCTTTATCAACAGTCCGGCCGGTTTCCAGGTTGTTTGCCGGTTTAGAAGTGCGCTCTGGCGTTTTTTTTCCGTTCTTGCCTTGTGCAAGGAGCTTGTCTCCAAGAATGATTATGAAGTAAAAAGAAAGGATTTGCTGGGGTTAATAAAGGAGACGGACAGGCTGTGGGAGGTTGACGCGCTGCTGGAAGCAGTGAGAAAAATAGAAGCGGCAAATTCAGCCGGTGAAGAGAAAAACTCGCGCCTTCAGGATTTTCTTTCGGGAATGCTGGAGGCACAGCGGCAAAATTTCGCTGAAAAAGCGGCTGGGGGGAGGTTTACGCCTGTCTTATTGGATTTGTGGGGCTGGGTATTGGATTTTCCCCGGAAGAATAAGAAAACGGGTATGCCGACAATTGGTGAATTCATGGAAAAGAAGCTTGTTTCGCTGGCGAAAAAAATGATTGCCGGTGGGCAGCCCGGGGATTTCAGCGGCGCATCCCAGGCATATTCGCTGTTTGCCGGGTTCATTGAACTACAGTCCAATTTTGAGCAGTTCGGGACTTTTGGCGACAAAGACACCTCCGCTCTTTCCGCTTCCTTGGGGAAAATTAGGGACCAGCTGGCAGCACTGCATGGTATACACAGGAGCCGGGACCTGCTAACACGGATTTCAGCCGGTGCCGCACAGGCGGATATTTGCGCTGAAGCCGGCCGTTTTGAAGAACTGCTGGCGGCTGAAGAAAGGGTTCTGCGGTGCAAACTGCCGGAGTCCTGGGAGCGGTTTCGGGATGAAGCGGAAAGATTTGTGAAATGATTTGCCTGATTGAGTTTCTATGAAAACTTATTATGATAAAATAAATCATGAAAGAGGGGGTGGCGGGGTTTGGCGAAGCTCTTTGAGATACTGCCGAATAACCTCTTTTCCATACTGGTTTCCAAGAACAAGGGCATCTATGTGGAGGCCCTGATGGCGCTGCGGAAGGCTTTCAAGCAGGAGATGGCCATCAGCAAGGCCGACTTGGTGTCCATGCTCATTGCCAACCTGGACGAAATGATGATGGAGATGGATTTTGCCGCGGAAGCGGATGACGGCGAGGGGGATTCCCCGGCCGAGGAAAAAGGCGGGCCCGGCCTTTCCGCCGCCGCTCACTTCATCCTGCGGCGATTGAGGGAGACCGGCTGGATAGACGTGGAATACCAGGTGGATTCCTTCGAAGAGTATATCACCCTGCCGGATTACGCGGTGAAGCTGCTTAACCTTTTATATTCCTTCACGGACGAGAGTGTCAGGGAATACAATTCTTATGTGTATTCGGCCTATTCCGACCTGAAGCTGGCCGACCAGGAGCGTGACGAATACACTTATACCGCCCTGACCAGCGCTTACGAGAAGACCGTCCAGCTGGTGGACGAGTTGAAGACCCTGCACAACAATATCCGGCGCTATCACCAGAGCCTTAATGAATACGCCACGGTGAACGACGTCTTGAAAGGCCATTTTGACGAGTACAGCAGCTTGGTCATCGACAGGTTTTATCACCCGCTGAAGACCCTGGATTCGGTTCCGCGCTTCAAGACGCCGGTCCTGAATATCCTGGGCGGTTGGCTGGCCGACCATTCCCTAAGGGAACGGATGAGCGAGCAGGCCATGCTGCGCGGCAAGTACAAAACCAGAGAAGAAGCGGGAGAGGATATTATCCTGAAAATCGGGGAGATAATGGATATTTATGAGCGGCTGGACGAGATGCTGGAGGAGATAGACCGCAAGAACTCGGCCTATACCAGGGCTTCCATAGAAAAGATGCGCTATCTTTTGAACAGCGACAGGAGCATCAAGGGCAAGATCGTCGAGTTGTTGACCCGGACGGCCTCCAGCCCGGCGGGCAGGCAAAGTGTTTTGCTGGAGCGGATGGCCGGCATCGTGCAGGCGTACAGGCAGGGATACCTTGACGAAAAATCGCTCTATCTTCGAGCCGCCGGGAACAGGGCGGCCGACGATACTCCCCTGCAGGCCCGTCCGGTGGAGGAGGACGCGGGTGAGCATTCCCTGGTAGAGTTCATGGACAGGGCCAGGAAAAGTTTCAGCCATGCCAGGGTGATGGCTTTTATGCAGGAACTCCTGGCCGGGCTGGAGGTAGTAAACAGCACCGAGATACCCCTTCGCGATGACGAGTCGTTCATCTTGCTGCTGTTGGCCGCCTTGAAAGGGAACGACAAGCAGGTGTTTTACCAGGTGGAGTTCCTGGAGGGATACCATGATAACAACGGCTACCGGATACCAAAGATGAGGTTCGTCAGAAAGGAAAGAAAAAATGTGGGTTGAACTGTACGATAAACTCTCCAATTCGGAAAAGGAGGAGTTCAAAAGGCTCTTGAACCTTATCCTGTCCCGCACCTTCATCATCAGGGATGTATACGACCAGAAGGAAGGGATGATCAAGGTCAACCCGGAGTACCGTTTTGTGGAGAGGAACTTCGAGCTGTTTATGGATTATCTGAGTTATTCGGGATGGACCCTGATGAAGGACAGCAGCTACGGCGTCATCGCCCTGGAAAACGCCTATGAATACAACCGTGTGCGGCTGGACCGCCTTACCACCTTGATGCTTTTTATCCTGAGGCTGATATTTGAGGAGGAAAGAGAAAAGGTGACCCTGCGCAACGAAATCCTGACCACCACCGGGCAGGTGGTGCATAAGATGATTACCCTGGGGTTGTTGAAGCGCAAGCCTGCCGACAGGGAAATGGCCATGTCGCTGCGGCAGCTGGCTTACCACAACGTCATCCAGAGGGTGGAAGGCGCCTGGGAAAAAGCCGATACGAAGCTGCTCATCCTGCCGTCCATCCTGTTCATTATTACCAACCAGGGCATAAGCCGCATCTATGAACTCCTGGAGGCCGAGAACGCGGCGGAAAACGGCGAGGCTGCGGAGGCGGCTGAGGCTGAGGAAAAAGTTATCAGGGGAGATGAGAACGGGATATGAAACTGCTAAAAAAACTGCTGCTCATCAACTGGCATTATTTCTGGAATGATCTGATCGAATTTGAGAAGATAAATTTCCTGACGGGCCGCAACGCCGCGGGCAAGTCTACCCTGATCGACGCCCTGCAGCTTTTGCTTTTGGGCGATACCAGCGGCCATTTTTTTAACAAGGCGGCCAATGAAAGGTCTTCCCGCACCCTGAAAGGCTACCTCCGGGGGGAGATTGGCGATGACGGGGACGCCGGTTTCAGGTACCTGCGGGAGGGGAGGTTTACCAGCTACGTGGCCTGCGAATTCGAAGACAGCGTAAAAAACGCTGCTTTTACCCTGGGTGTGGTTTTCGACAGCTATGCGGACGGCACGAACGAACACCGCTTTTTCGTGCTGGATTCCGCTTTGCCGGAAAACAGGTTTATTGTCAGCAGGGTGCCGATGGAGTACAGGGAATTGAGAAATTATGTGTACAAGAATTATAAAAGGGGAAAGTTCGAGTTTCCCGAAACAAACCGGGGATACCAGGAGGTTTTGAAGGGCAAACTGGGAGGCTTGAAGAACAAGTACTTCAGCCTATTTAAAAAAGCGGTGCCTTTTTCACCGATCACCGATATTGAGACGTTTATCACCGAGTACGTCTGCGATGTGAAAAGCCCCGTGGATATAAGCCTGATGCAGGAAAACATCCGCCACTACAAGCGCCTGGAGCACGACGCCGACCTGATGGAGGCCCGGGTTAAGGCGCTGGAAGAGATCGCGGAAAAGTACGCTTCCTGGAACGAAGAAAGGCAGAGGCTGGAAATCCAGACGTACATTGTCGAGCGAGCCCAGCACCAGGCTGCAGCGGACGCCTTGGCCGCCCTGGAGGAGGAGATTGGGCGCAATAACGCGGAGATTGCCCGGCTCTCGGCGGAACAGGCCCGGCTCTCGGTGGAACTGGCGGAACGGAAAGAGGAAAAGGACCGGCTTACGGCCGACAAGATGTCCTCCGATCTGTACCGGAAACACCGGGAACTGGAGGCGGAAAAAAAGAGGCTGGAAGAGGAAATAGAGAAAACCAGGTCCGAATTGAAAAAGGTTGTCAACAATCTCAGGAAATATGGCCTTGTCTGGCGCGAGTGCGCCGGGCGGCTTGAGGGGATGACCGGAACAGGTGGCGCGGGGGACAGGAGCACGGCAGAAGCTGAAGTGTGGCAGGACTGGCAGAAGCTTTGCGGTTTGGGCGGGCAGGCCAGGAAATTTGCCGGAATGCTGGTGGACGCAAGCGCGCAGAGCCTTTCCGAGATTGACGCTGGCGGGTTCGCCAGGATGCGGGAGTGTATCGACCGTTTCAAGAGCGCGGCCGCCGGGTTTGAGATTTCCCTGGGCCGCTTGCGGGACGATATGGAGAGAAGACGCCGGGAAACGGCCCAGCTTGCTGCCGATCTGGAAAAAGGCATCAAGCCTTACGCCAAGAAATTGCTGGAGCTGAAGGAAGAGATCGCGGCAGAGTTAAGCAGGAAATATAAAAAGGATGTGGACGTGCGGGTCCTGGCCGACCTCCTGGAGATCAGGGATGTGCGCTGGTCGAACGCGGTTGAGGCTTATCTCCACAACCAGAAATTCTACCTTTTGGTGGAGCCGCGGTATTTCCTGGACGCCTTGAGGGTTTATGACCGGCTGAAATTTGAGAAGGGTTTTTACGACTGGGGCCTGGTGGATACCGGCAAGCTGGCGGAAAGGAGGCCTTCCCGGCAGGAGGGCAGCCTGGCGGAGGAAGTGGTGACGGACAACGAATACGCCCGCCTGTTCGTTGATCACGTCATGGGAAACCTGATCAAGTGCGATAAGGTGGAAGAACTGCGGGAACATGAGAGGGCTATTACGGACAGCTGCATGCTGTACCAGAATTATACGGCCAGGCAGCTCAACCCGGAGCGCTGGAAGTATCCTTACATCGGGAGAAGAGCGGCCGACGAGCAGCTCAGGTTGAAAAGGCAGGAGATTGCGGGGCTTGAGGAAAGGCTGGCCCTGTATGAGGGCTGGCTGGGAGCAGTGCGGAATATCAGCGGGATGGAAGCCATGAACGCCAATGAGGCCGAAAGCGTTCTCCAGGTGGTAAAACAGGCGGCGGTCCTGCCCGGGCTGGAACAGAAGCTAAAGACCGTGATAGAACAGTTGGGCGCCCTTGACCTTTCCTGGTTGATGAAGCTCGATGAACAAATAAAAGTACTGGAAATCCGCATAAGGGAACTGGAGGACAGGGACAAAAGGATGCTCAGGGACAGGGCGGGCCTGGAAAAAACAAACGAGATCATTATGAGAGATCGGATTCCCGTGGAAAAAAACAACCTGGAGCAGTGGAGCCAGGCAATCAAGGAGCGGTTTGCGGTGGATTGGGTCGCTGAAAAGGGCGAGCCCAGGTTCCTGAAGGAGTTGGAAGCCAGGAAAGGAGCGGCGGAAGTCTATCGCAGCTTTTTCTCCCAGGTGGAAAGGACAAGAAACCAGACCTTGAAGAAGAGGGAGGATCTGGCGGCGGCCCGCTCCCGTTACAACGGCGATTACAAGATGTCTTACGACATCAACCTGGCAGACAACGCGCCCTACGACAGGGAACTGGCCGAACTACGGGACGTCAGGTTGCCCGCATACAAGGAAAGAATACGGGCAGCCAAGGAAAAGGCCTTTGACCAGTTCAGGGACGATTTTCTGGCCAAGCTGAAATCAAACATCGACCTGGTCAGAACACAGATCGAGGAGTTGAACGCCGCCTTGAAAGAAAGCAGCTTCGGCACCGACAGGTACCGCTTCGTTGTAACCCCTCGACCGGAATACAGGCGGTATTATGACCTGATTACAGATGAGATGCTTATGGAAGGATACAACCTGGGGTCGCAGGTGTTCCGCGACAAACACCGGGATGCCATCGACGAACTGTTTAAACAGATTATCGACGTGGATTCCGAGCTGAACGCCGATGCCCGGGCGGAACTGGAGAAAAATATCAAGAGATTTACGGATTACCGGACATACCTAAATTTTGACCTGGTGGTGACGGACGAGGAAGAGCGCAACCAGCGGCTTTCCCGCACGCTGCACAAGAAGTCGGGCGGCGAAACGCAGACCCCTTTTTACATTTCGGTGCTGGCTTCTTTTGCCCAGCTTTACCGCATCAGGCACAAGAACGAGGCCGGGAATACCATGAGGCTGATTATCTTCGATGAGGCCTTCAGCAAGATGGACAGCGAGAGAATCCAGGAGAGCCTGAGGCTGCTGCGGCGTTTCGGCCTGCAGGCCATCCTCTCGGCCCCGCCGGAAAAGATCGGTGACATCGCGCCGCTGGTGGACCGCAACCTCTGCGTGATACGAAACGGTGACTCCGCCTGCGTCAGGGCTTTTGATTCCAGGAAACTGAGCGAGGAACTGGGGTATGGACTATAAAAAGCTTTTGCTCGACAGGCTGCTGGATAAATTCGAAAAAAGCAGGGCTTACCAGGACGTAAGCCTGGCCAGGCGTAGGATTATGCTGAAACTGGGACCGCCGGAGTTCCCGGAATATAATATCGAAAAAAGCGAAACCAGGGAGCTCGTGAATTCCGCGGTCCAGGAACTGCGCGAAAAGGGACTGGTTGATTACGAGTGGTTGAAACACGAACGCGGCAATATTATTGACAAAACTTGGCTCAGGTTGGAAAACCTGTCAGGCGCTTACCAAGAAGCAGGCCGGGTCGCTAAAAGCGAGAAAGCGGCAGCTGTGCTGTCGGCGGTGAGGAAATGCCGGCAGGCTGTCAGCCTGCCCTGGATAGCCAGGTTTCTTGACGATGTTGAAGCCGCTGTTGTAACCAGGAAAACGCCTTTGCCTTACCTGCCTGAGGAAGTGGAGCAGGCGGAGGCGGTGCTGCGGGCGCTTAGCGCCGTCAATGAGAAGGATGAGGGGGAATGCCTGGAACGCGTGTTCAGCCTCAGGTGTTTTGGGGATTCCAAGTTCTTTGAAAGATATGCCAGGAAAAAAGTGGCCGAAATAATCAGGCATTATTTGGCAAAGGAGGGCGACTACCAGGAAACGCTGACGGAAGAAGAACTCTTAGCCCTGGTGGGAATAGTAAAATTCCCCGAACAGGTGGAATTCTGCGGGGAGTTGGTCGGGAGGCTCAGCGGGCGGGAGGTTAGTTTTGGCACGTTCAAATACGGCCTGGCCCTCAATTCGCCGACGCTGGCCGAGCTGGAGATAACTGGCTTTTGCAGTTCTGTGAGGCGGGCGCTTTTCATTGAAAACAAGGCCAATTATGTCGATTATGTGGCGAAAAACAAACGGGAAGACGAACTGGTCATCTTCCACGGCGGTTTTTTCAGCCCTATGCGGGGGAGTTTCTTTAAGAAAATTTATGAAGCCGGAAAACAGGCGGGGTTGGAGTTTTACCACTGGGGCGACCTGGATTTGGGGGGGTTCAGGATGTTCCACCGGCTAAAAACCTTGATCATTCCTGATCTGAAGCCATTTTTGATGGACAGGGAGGCGTTTCTTTCCCAAAGGCAGCACTGGTCGAGCATAGACCAAAAATACGGGGCGGAACTGGAAAAACTGCTGAAGAGGGAAGATTACGGGGAATTTCACGATGTAATCCGGCTTATGCTGGCAGAAAAGGTCCGGCTGGAACAGGAAGCGTTTTTGGTTTAAAGGGCGCTTTGGTAAGAACGGGCGGTGATTAACTCTCAAATACCTTTAAAAACAGCCTGAGAACGTCGGCGCCGCCGATAAAGGTCCCGGCTACGCTTCCCAGGTTTGCGGCCGCAACCACCAGCAGGATGTGGGTGACTTTATTGCGCCAGAAACCTTTCAGGGTAAAAATGTCCCCGGGGAGCCTTTCGAAATCTTCCACGCTGGGACGCCTGATATAAGCCTCGCTCAGGCCGGCAAACCAGCCCGCTGCCAGAAGGGGATTGAGTGAGGTTATCGGGGCGGCAATAAATGCCGCTGCCACAGAAAGGGGATGCCCAAAAGCGAGGATTGTCCCAATGGCCGCCAGTGAACCATTCCAGAGTATCCAGAGCGTTATCTGCTCTTTCCCCACGGACCTGTCGATGGAGAAGGTGGAAACGATTATCCCAAGGATAAGAAGAGGAATTAACCAGCCCGCTATCCTGCCTGCAACTGAGCGGGGCGGCAGGCTGGCCAGTTCATCCAGATCGTGGTTTTCTGCTATTCTTTCCATTATACCTGGGAGGTGACCGGCCCCTACTACCGCAACAACTTTAGGCCCGGGCGCCTCTTTTATTTTTTGGGCCAAGTACATATCTCTTTCATCAATCAAGACCTTCTTCAACTGGGGGAAAGAACAGGAAAAGTCGCTCAAGGCAAGGGTAAGCATGTCTTCCGTCTTGAGCTTCTCCAGTTCCTCCTCGCTGAGTTCTTCGTTATCAAAGATACTCAAGATAAGCAGGAAAAAAAGCTTGAGCTTGTTGAAAAAACCAAGGCTTCGCCAGGTCCTGACGAAGGTTGTTTGGATATTCCTGTCCGCCAGGACCAGTTCAGCCTCCACATTCCTGGCCGACTCTATTCCCTGGAGCATTTCTTGCCCCGGCTTAATGCCGAACTGCCTGGCCAGCCTGCCCTGGAAAGAGGAAAGGACCAGATTTACCAGCAGTAGGACAGCCTTGCGTTCTTTGATGACCTTGATAATGTCCATCTTTTTCCACCTGTCGCTGTCGACGATAGAGTCGTAGCGCGCCTGGCACAGTTCTACGCAAACTGATGAAGGCTTTTCTTTTTCAATGACTTCTTTCACTTCTTCCGCGCTTTGCCTGGATACATGGGCCGTGCCGATTAAGACAATTTCTTTATCCAGGCAGGATATTCTCTGAACAGGCATAGGTTATTCCTTTCTGCATAATGTGCGTTTCATAGTACAATTTTACAGAACAAGTCAGGTTTAGGGAAGCTTTTTCTTATATCAGCTTTTTGCGATGTAAGCTATTTTTATGATTTTCTAATCGCAAATCAAGCAT
>JANLFJ010000065.1 GCA_024655825.1 Peptococcaceae bacterium
AGGCCACCAAACTCCCGCTTGTCCCGGCAGTTTGATGGCCCCAGGCTTTTTGAATGGAAATCCGGCGGTTATCACACAATCCAGTTTAATCCGAACATACTATTGACAGAGCATATATATGGTGATAATATAAGCAACTGAATGATTGGTCAGTAAGAGATTCTTTCTGAAAGCCGTCATGTATTGCGTTGCCAATTTACCTTTCCGCACCATAATTCAGAGGAGTTGACGGAAACCATGTCAAAGCTTCCCGGAGAAGAACGCCGGCGGTCAATTATCCAGGCAGCCCGGTTGGCTTTCAGTGAAACCGGATTCAGGGGAACTTCGATCAAGGACATCGCCAAAAGAGCCGGCGTATCGACAGCATTGCTTTACGCCTATTTTGAAAACAAAGAGGCGCTCTATGACGCCGTGCTGCATTCAACTTATGATGAGGTTAGCCCGACCAGGGCCGAGATGGAGGCGCTGGGACCGGGGACCGAGGCGTTGGTGCTGTGTGTTTATGACTTCTTGCACAGCGTGCTTTTCGTCGAAAAGCGAAGACACGCCGCGGAGAAAAAAGCCTTTAACAAACTCCTGTTCCGCAGCATGATCGGCGATACGAAATTTGCGTACCAGCACCACCAAAACCTCGAAAAATACCTGGCGGACGACTTTATTGTCTCCTGTTTCCGTGCTGGATACCAGGCAGGAGAGATCATTGAGCTTCCTATAGCACCAAAAAACCTCATTCAGCTTACAATTCAAGTTGCCATGGGATTAACCCTGTCGCACCTGTCGGGGAAGCCGATTTTCGATTTCGACATCCCGAAGCGACAGTTGTTTGAGCATGCTGTGCTTTATTGCCTGCGGGGGATTGGTCTTACCAGCGAAGCAATTGAAAAATACTACCAGCCAAAAAAACTGCAGGCTGTGGTAAAGCGTTTACATAAGCTAGATTAATAATTGTTTTTCTAAAGCAGCTGGGCGCATGCGGATCAACGGGCCGGCCGCGATGCCTTGGGAGGCTGTTTTTATAACAACCCACTTGCCCTTGGCACCGATACGGCCCGCAAGATCATTGCCGCCGTCAAGGCGAAGAGTCTATTGGCAGCAGGCAATTTTTATTTATCTGATGCCGCACGCGCCACACTAACGCCCCTTTGATGAAGAGGCAACACTGGCTTTAAAAACCGCAATTATCTTTCATGGGCATATTTAGTCATTGTGATCTTTGTGCAGTAAATTTGATAGAAACACCAAGAAGTCACCCAACAGGATATAACACAGCACCATCAAACCAAACGCCATGCAGCCGAAGAAAGGATACTTGGGAATGCCGTAAACCGTACTTATTTCTTTGACCTTATATATATACGCGGTCTGAAGCACAGCGGCATAAACAAACAGACAATACAGCAAAAATGTTACTATTGAGCTTAAAAGGTCAAGGAATGAACGCCATTTCTCAGGCAGCCGGTTATACAGAAACTTTACGGCTATGTTACCTTTGATAGCCTGTATATGCCCTATTGAGAAAAAAACGATTATAACCATTGCAAACTCCACTAGTTCAACTGAACCAGCTATTCCTGTGCCGAAATACCGCAGGACAATGTTTACTACGGTTATCAACATGCACACCAACAGAAAACCGGTTCCTACCTTCGAGACAAAACCTGAGGCTATTAAGCCGCTTTTTTGGAGTTTAAGGGCAATCTCTCTAAACAAAGCATAACCCCCTACCGTCAGGCTATTGGCAAGCTATTTGCCGGCATAGTTCTCGATCGCCTTCTGCACTTCTTCCAATACAGCTTTCCCGGGCAGGTTCTGGCCTTCCTTATCTTTGATCCATTTTTCCCAGATCGCTTCTTTTGCCACTTGCTTCCACCGTTTTTCTTCTTCAGGGGTGAGTTCGAGATAAGTTTTCTCCTTATTATCCTTTATCTCTTTTATGACCGTGTCTTCCGCCTGCTGCATAGGCTTGGCGAAAACAGAGGCTCCATAAACACCGCCGCATTCCTCAAAGGCTTTCTTGGCGACATCAGGCAAGGATTCCCAGGTCTTTTTGTTCATGGCGACCCAGCGCACGCCAATCGAAAACCTGACATTGGTGTGATATTTTGAAACCTCCGCATAGCGGAAATTTTTTGTAGCCGCCCACGGCATGATGTAAGCATTGACAACGCCCCTTTGCATGCCTTCGTAAATATCGGGCGCTGATAATGACGCGGGCAAGGCGCCGGCCTGTTTTAGGAAGTTTATCATATTGAGGGGTATAGTAGCGATTTTAAGCCCTTTAAGATCTTCCAGGGTGCGAATTGGCTTATTGCTTCCGATGTCCACATTTGGGGTTGTGGAATACATGAGAAGCACTTTTGCTTCCGAGAATTCCTTTTTAATGTAGTCCGTATTATTGTAAAGGTCCCACAGCACCTTATAGGCTTGTTCCACGCTGCTGAAGCCCAAGAAAGGCAATTCGGCCGCCTCGGTCATTGGAAAGCGTCCTGGATAATAGGCGGTGGCAATCCAGCCAATATCGGACACACCGCCGATTAACGCATCATAGGAATCCTTGGTCTTCGCCAACGTTTCCGCAGGGTAGATTGTGATCTTCACCGTACCCTGAGCCTTTTCTTCCACCAGCTTTGCCCACTCTTGCGCCCCCAAATGCGTTGAACCTGTCGTTGGGTCATGGTGGCTGAATTTCAACTCGATCACTTGCGGCTTGCTCGCCGTGGACTGAGACTGGGCCTTGTCGCCTGATGATTTTGAGGTGCATCCGCCCAGCGCGACAAAGAGCAGGCCAATAACAATTAATACTACCACAACAACCAGCGGCTTCTTTTTGAACATTATTACTCGCCCTCCTCTAAAGCTTAATTGTTCTCCCTAAACACTTAACGCCTTCTTTAATCTTGAACCTTCGGTAACGCTTGCCCCCCTTCATGTTAGACTTAAATATAACGCTGCCCGCTTTGATGTCTTGCAATTAATACACTGACATCGGCAGGCTATAATATGCAACCCTTTTCATTGCTTCATCGCGTGAGGTATCCATAAGGCCAATTGCGGGAAGAATACCAGCACGACAAGAAAGATGACCATGGTCGCCACATAGGGGATGACCTTCTGGTAGATTGTTTCCAGCTTTACGTCCTCCGAAATGCTTTGAACGACAAAAAGATTCATGCCTACCGGCGGGGTGATCAGACCCGCCTCCGCGCAGGCGATAACCAGCACCCCGAACCAAATGGGATCAAGACCCAGCTTCACGATGATCGGGAAGAAAATAGGTACAGTAACAAACAGCATTGCCAGGCTGTCCATAAAGCACCCTAAAATTATATAAACCAGCGCGATAAATAAGGCGATGGTAGTAGGAGAAGCCTGAATGCCGCCAATGAATTCTGCGAGCATCATCGGCCAACGCGACAAGGACATGAAATAGCTGAAAATCATGGCGCCAATGAATATAGTAAAGGCGACGCCGGAAACCCTGCCTGTTTCCACTAGGCAGTTAATGAATTTTTTCCAAGTGAAATTCCTGTTTAACAAGCTGTACATCAGCGTCAAAAACGCGCCGGCCGCCGCGCCTTCTGTGGCCGTGAAAACGCCAAGGTATATACCGCCCATGCTAACCAGAAATATTATCACCACGCCCATAATTTCCTTAATAGCCAGCACCTTTTCCTTAAAACTGTGCCGCGGGCCGGGAGGGGCCAAATCGGGGTAACGGTAGGCGATGAGGAAAGCCGTTATCATATACATAAAGGCGAGGGTAAAACCTGGAATGAAAAGGGCTAAAACGACTTTTGCAATGCTCTGTTCAGTAAGGATGCCGTAAATCACTGCAACCACGCTGGGCGGAATGAAACTGCCCAGGCTGCCGCCGGCTACAACGGTGGCAGCGGCAAAACCGCTTTCATAACGGAACCTGCGCATCTCCGGCAAGACAACTTTGCCCATGGCACCCGCCGTGGCAGGGCTGGAACCGGTTATGGCGGCAAAAAGACTGCAAGCGAGAATAGTGGCGATCGCCAATCCGCCTCTCCAATGACCAATGCACTTATAAAAAGCATTGTACAGGCTTTTGGTGATCCCGCCCATCAAGGCAAACTCGCCCATCAGCACAAAAAGAGGGATAACGCTTAAACTATATGCCGCTGTCGTTGTGTAAGGCACAGTCTTAAGAATGCTAAGTGCGGCTCCGGGATGCACAAGTATTGCAATACCGGTAACACCCACCAAGGCCATGACAAAACCGACAGGTATGTTCAGAAACATCAGGAACAACATGATGATAATTCCTAAGGTTCCTATGAATTCATTGGTCATATAAGCTCTCTTCCCTTTCACTTGGAGTGATTTGACCGACCAGGGCGCGCAAAGGCATTTTGACAATTGATCGATTTATTATTCTTTTCTTTATTCTTTTCTTTTTTTGACAAGAAAGCTACAGACACATCCCATTGTCGATTACCAGATACTGCCCGGTGACCGCTTTGGACTCATCACAGGCAAAGAACAGAATTGCCTTAGCCTGGTCTATCGGCTCGGTTTTAGGCAGCGAGAAGTCATAGTGCCTCCTGGTGATTTCCATCATTCCCTTGTCAAAATGCTCCAACGCCTCCGGCGAATTGAAAGCCGTGGGTGTCCTGCCGGGGCAGACGGCGTTGCAGCGAATGCCGCTGCCGGCATATTGAATCGCTATGTTTTTCGTGAGGGAAATAACCGCGGCTTTTGAGGCGGAGTAGGCGGCGCCCGAGTTGCCGTATACCCCGGCAATTGAGGAAACATTGACTATGACGCCGGCGCCCTGTTTCTCCATATATCTCAATGCCGCCCTGCACATGTAAAACACTCCTGTCTGATTGACCGCAATGACCTTCTCCCAGATCTCATCGGTGGTGTTGACGGTAGACCTGTTCTGGTCAGTAATCCCGGCGTTATTCACCAATATGTCAATTCTGCCATACTCGTTAACGGTAGACGAAACCGCCTTTTCGCACCCTTCCAGAGTGCCGACATCGGCAACTATATAAAAGGCTTTCCCGCCCTCGGCCTCTATCTCTTCCTTAACCCTCAGAAGCGTGTTTTCCCTGCGGGCAACAAGCCCTACTACTGCCCCTTCGCTGGCAAAAAGCTTGGCCGTAGTTTCTCCGATGCCTGAACCGGCACCCGTGATCAGCGCCACTTTCCCCTCTACTCTTCTCATAAATCTCCCCTCTGGTCTAGAGAAATCTGCCGTTGTCCGAGACCAGGCATTGACCTGTGATAGCTTTGGACTCATCGCAGGCAAAAAACAGGATCACTTTTGCCTGGTCTTCAGGCTGAACCGGTTGGATGGTCTTATCAAAATGCTTGCCCGCCGCCTTCATCATGTCGCTGTCAAATTCATCCCTGTTTCCCAACGCAAGCAGCGGTGTGACTGTAGTGCCGGGACAGACTGCATTGCACCTGATACCCCTGCCCGCATACTGCATGGCAATATTTTTGGTCAAGCCTATTACGCCTGCCTTGGCGGCAGAATAGCTCGCGCCTGCGCACCCATAAACGCCGCCAACGGAAGAGACATTGACAATCACCCCTCCTTTGCCGGCCATATGACGGACAGCAGCCCGGCAGATGTAAAATGTTCCTGTGAGGTTGACCTCCAGAACCCTCTTCCAGTGCTCATCACTGGTATTGATCGTTCCCATAAACATGTCGCCAATACCTGCATTGTTGACGACCACATCTATCCGGCCCCAGGTCTCAGCGGTTTGTTCCATCACCCGCTCGCAGTCTTCCGGAAAACATATGTTTGCTTTTAACCCAATCGCCTCGCCTCCCTGTGACTTCAACAGCGCAACGGTTCCCTCCATGGCTGCCTTATCAACGTCTACAACCGCTACCCTTGCGCCCTCCCGGATGAAGACTTCTGCCGTCGCTTTCCCTATCCCGCTGCCAGCGCCGGTAATTATGCACACTTTTTCCCTCAAGCGGTTCATGCGACAATCTTCCCCCTCCCCCAACCCTTACCTGAATTCCAAATTAGTCGAATGTGCCATATAAACCCCATGCACCGCTTTGCGGAGGGACCTCGAGGTGCATGGAGTTTATCGGCTTTTGCCACAGCTGCGGCTTGGGAATCTATCAACCGTTATTTTTTGATGTCTTTGGTAAGCTCACGCCATGGACCGGTCTCATGCTTGGGCCTCTGGGTACAGGTTTGCCACATCTCTGTTCCAAAGGCATGGCGCAGTTCCCATGAGAGGGCTTTCTTCCAAGGCGCTCTCAGCACCTGAGTGGTGACGCGCCGGGTATGGCTGGAAGCCCGCATCAGGTGACGGGCAATCTCCCAGGCCCGGTCATAAATCTTTTCACGGGGCAAGACTTCATTGACCAATCCGTACTCCAGAGCCATTTTGGCGTCAATTCTTTGGTTCATAAGCATCATGTAATTGGCGCGCTTAATGCCAAGACATTCGCGCAGCGCAATCTGGATGCCGTCGCCAGGCACCATATTCACATAGTAATGTGGGTCTATGAGGAAGGCTTCCTCGGCCATGAGGGTGATATCGGCGAAGAGCTGGTTTTCAAAATGCCAGCCGCCGCCATTGATGACGCCGATGGTGGGAATCTCCACATCAAAAACTATGCCTTCGCAGTTGTTGCAGCCGTCGTAATACATGTTTTCGTAAGACATCCACCACAAATGCTTTTCATCGCTAAGCCTGTTTGGGTCCTGGGCATGGATGAACTCATCTCCAGAGCCGCCAAATATGAAGATTTCAATATCCCGGTCCTGGCCGACGTACATGCAAAGCTGCCAGATAGCCCTGTGCAAGGGCTGCGTCCAAATGGCCGGCTTTCCCTCCGTATGCCATCGAGCCTCCAAAATACCGTCCTCCAGTTTAAAAGTATAAAAATCTTTAAATTTGGGGGCGTATTCCTCAAAAGGAATGTGAGGAATCATTCCCGGATGGGAATAATACCTGCCGTTAAAATTGGGTTCCAATTCAATTGGATTTCCGTTTTCGTCCTTGTACTTTTCATGCGAAGGCTTGCCATAGTTTGCAGGTAATTTCATTATAACTATTCCTCCTATAAATTAATTTATTTTAATTAATAAATATAGCCCTTAAAAGGTTTTGAGGAACAATTTTCTTTCTTAATCCCATTTTTTGGGGGTCTGGGGCAACCCCATCATGTATCTTGCCTGTGCGGGCGTAGCGATCTTGCGCCCGATTTCTTTTGCTATCCTGACTATTTTTTCTACCAGCTGGGCATTGCTATCCGCCAGTCTGCCTCGTTCTATATATACATTGTCCTCCATCCCCACTCTCACGTGAAGTCCCATGCAAAGAGCCTGAGTCAACACAGGGAATTGCTGCGCGCCGGTAGCGACGATGCTCAGTATGCATCCTCTCGGGACTGCCTTGACTACCATGGTCATATACTCCGCCGTAGGCCAGCCGCTCCCTGGCGTGAATACATACTGGACCAAGTGCGGGCCGCCAAACAAATCCCGATAACCGCTTTTCATCAGCCGGTTTACGTAATGAATGTCAGATATTTGGAAACACTCGAACTCGGGTTTGATATTCCGCTCGGTCATCAGCCCAATGGCTTTTTTGACCTCGGAATCGCTGATGCTGTAACAGCTTTCCCGGATAACATCCTCATCTCTGCCGAACAGCGGAGGAAGTCTTTTAGGTAGCCTCTGGATTGAGCAATAATTTGATGTATCAATGCTGGCAACCTCCGGCTCAGCATAGATCGAGGTGAGCATCATCTCGCTAAGGGTTGTGTCGCTGGTCCGCTTGCGCCCGCAGACAGCTGTATTGTTGATAATTATGTCCGGACACTTTTCCCGGATTTTTTTGTTTACTTCCCGGTACATCTCCGGGTCATTGGTCATTTCGCAGGGGTTACGAGGGTCCCTCCTGTGAATGTGCACCATGCTGGCGCCGGCCTTGTATGCCTCGTATGTTTGCTCAACCTGTTCCTCCAGAAGCTCGGGAAGGTTTGGGTTTACTTCCTTTCCTGCGTTGCTTCCCGTTATGGCACAAGTGATGATGGCAGGAGGCAATTCGCTCAGACCGCCTCTCCAAACCAGGTTGGAATAATCATACGTTTCCTTATAGTTTTCCAATAGATAATTTTTCAATTCTTCCATTTGAAGACCCCCATATTAAGTCAGTATCAATAAACGGGCCGACATCAGTCGTATTGTTCGGAAATCTCATAAATAATGCCCCCGCTGCTTTTGGGATGGGTGAAAAATTTGTGCTTCCCATCGCCGATCGTTTTGTTAAGAACCTTGATTCCTTCTCTTTCCAAGCGGGCGCATTCCTCATCCACGTTGCCGCACAGAAAGGAGATATGGTGGAAGCCTTCTCCATGCTTCTCCAAATACTTAGGCACCACCCCATTTTCTCCCAATGGCTCCATGAGTTCATATCTGGTATTGCCGATGGAAATCAGTGCTGATGTCTGCCCTGTTTCAGGGAACGCTTTCCGCCCCAGCTCGACTGCCCCAAGCTTTAACAAGGATTTCATCGTTTCGTCAATGCTGCGAACAACAAAACCAATATGCAGAAGCTCTTTTAACACAGGATTTCTCTCCTCATGCGCTTAGGATGGTGATTGAACCTACGGCAGGAGAACCCAGGCCGGTCAGATATCCACCGACCATTTCCGCCATTCCTGTCTTAGCGCCCTGCACCTGACGTTCACCTGCTTCGCCTCTTAGATGCTGCGTCACCTCGCAGACTACTCTGACCCCAGATGCGCCTAGGGGATGTCCGAGAGACAAAAGCCCGCCGCTGGGATTTACCGGATGCTTTCCGCCAATTTCCGCATTACCGGAACGTATAAAACTGAGACACTCGCCGACTTTGCAGAGTCCCAACGCTTCATAGGTATATAACTCCTCAGGGGAAAACGCGTCGTGGAGCTCAATCAAATCCAGGCCCTCCGGGCCGATGCCCGCGGCCTCGTAGGCCATGTAGGCCAGCTTGGTCAAGGTGGGACGGGTTACGGTATCCAGGTCCCATGGCAGGTATGAGGCCGTTAAAACCTTAGAAGCCGCGACCTTGATAAACCTGGTTGTGTGCTTCCTGGCATACTCCTTGGTACAAAGGATTGCCGCGGCGGCGCCGTCTGAAACAGGACAACACATAAGCGTGGTTATGGGATCGGAAATCATCCTGGCATTCAACACTTGCTCCGTGGTCAAAACCTTGCGGTACTGGGCATAAGGGTTTAAGATGCCATGGCGGTGATTTTTTACCGAAGGATAGGCGATATCCTCCAGGGTAATGCCCCGGGTGGCCATCATGCGGTGAGCGGTAAGAGCATGATTAGCCGGCATGGTTATGCCCATGGTTCCGTTTAGATCGCCGGGAGCCGCTCCGACCAGTTGTCCCGCCTTGCTGCAGGTGGTCATTGACTCACAGCCAACCACGATGCCTATGTCATATACGCCATTGGCGATATCCTTATAGAGGAGATTAAAGGCTGTACCGCCGGATGCGCAGGCATTTTCGCAGTTATGCATCTCGCGTTCCGTAACGCCGAGGTTTTTCATAATATCCTCAATGGTCTGCGTGGCGTCATACACTCTGGAGCCATAGCAGACCTGCAACTCTCTCGGGTCTATGCCCGCATCTTTAATGGCTGCCTTCGCAGCCTTAACGCCCAACTGGATCGCTGTGTACTCAGGTGTCTTCCCGAAGGTGGTTTGCCCAATACCAAGGACAACTACTTCCCGCATTGTTTTATTTCCCTCCTTTCTTTTTCACCGGGCGGTATTTATATCCCATAACCTCGTTGTCCCCGTCATCCCAATATTTCGCAATCTCCATTTCCAGTTCATCGCCGATGTTGAAGGTATCATTTTCATCCTCCATTATCAGCGGCGCCACTATCCTAAGCTGGTTTTCCGGAATGGAAATCTGCCCAATGGCATGAGGGGCTGTCCATTTGTCCACAGGCACCCGGGTAATGGTATATGAGTACAAAATTCCCTTCCTGCTCAGTTCCACTTCTTCCATCTCTTCTCCAAGGCAAAAAACGCAGAGTTCGTTCTTGGGGAACGACACCGCTCCGCATTTCTTGCATTTGTTGGCAACCAATACCAAGCCTTTGTCCGTTTCTTTGAACAGCTCCGGCCAAAACAGAACTTGTTTTCCCATATCATAACACCCCGTAGACAAACATTCTAACTGAACGTTCAATTAATTCTAAGGCAATTCTATCACCCCGGCATCTCCTTGTCAATACAACAATGTTTAACTTACAACAATGTTTAACTTGTATTTGTTTAACTTAATAATGCAAAAAAGAAAGGGCCCTCCATCCCCTTATGTCGCCCCCTTACGGGGTTAATAAGGTTCAAATCGGGCAGAGCAGCCTCATAGGTGTAAACGTCAATATCAAATGTACCAAAAACGCTAATATTTTTTGTACCACTTT
>JANLFJ010000066.1 GCA_024655825.1 Peptococcaceae bacterium
GTGAAAAAAACTTTAACTTTTTTCACAAATTTACTTGACAACAATTAGCTGGTCTTTGTGTTTGTTTATTGTAAATGCAACTTTTATGCCAAGAGAAAAGCGGCGCGAAAGCCTCCTGTTCCGCAATAATCCGGGCAGTTCCCGTTGGCAAAAGCATTGCTTTTTTATAAAAGCATTTCATTTTGAAATACAAATGGGGTGATTAACATTAATAACAAGTTGAAAGGCAAAATCGGGTTAATTGCTCCCAATTCCGACATTGCCGGGTTGGCCCGGAAAGCAGCCGGCGAATTCGGGAACATCTTCGATATTTACGAAGGCAACCTTGTTAACGGTGTTGAAGCGGCCAGGCAAGCGATGGAAAGGGGAAACGAAGTTTTCATCAGCCGGGGCGGGACAGCGCACTTAATAGAAAAACTCCTGAGGGTCCCGCTTGTCTCTATCGTTTTTTCCGGCGTTGACCTGCTGAAAACCGTGGAGAAGGCCAAGGATTATGACAGCCGTTTCGCCTTGATGGGCCATGATAACCTGCTCGGCGGGATCGAAGGCGACTATCGGTTTTTCGGCTGCATGCTGCGTGTGGAAAAGTTCAATGATTACCAGGAAATAGAAGAAAGCATCCAGCGGCTTTACAAAAATAGGGGGGTCCGTGTTTTTATCGGCGGGGAAGCCGTGGTGGAGTGCGCACGGCAGCTTGGCTTCACGGGAGTGCTTTTGGAATGCGGGATCGAATCGATCAGGAGGGCGGTGCTGGAGGCGGCGCGCCTGGCTGAAATGAAAATGGTCGAGTCGGAAAGGTACCTCCAGTTTAAAGCGATAACCGAGCACAGCAGCGAAGGCATAATAACGGTGGACGATAATGAAACGGTGAAGTACCTCAACCCCGTCGCCAGGAAAATGTTCTCCCGCAACCTGAGATCGAAAGGGGAAATAGAGGGTAAATCCTTAAAAGACATTCTGCCGGAGATGGGCGAGATTGCCAGCGCCGGAAAGCAGGTCCTGCAGGTTTACAAAGACATCGGGGATATAAAGGTGATGGCCAATTATATCCCCTTGAGCCTCGGCCAAGCTTCGCTCGGGGGCCTCCTTTCCTTTCAGGACGTGACCAGGATTGAGGAACTGGAAAAAAGAATAAGGCAGGAACAGCATGCCAAAGGGCTGTTTGCCAAATACAGGTTTGAGGATATAATCACCGACAACAAAATGATGCTCAAAACCATAACTTATGCCCGGAGGGTGGCCAGAACGGAAAGCTCTGTGCTGATTACCGGGGAATCCGGGACGGGCAAGGAACTGATGGCCCAGAGCATTCATAATGCCAGCCCGCGCAAAAACGGGCCGTTTGTCGCCATAAACTGCGCCGCCCTGCCGGAAAGCATCCTGGAAAGCGAGCTGTTCGGCTACGTGGAAGGGGCCTTTACCGGCGCGAGAAAAAGCGGCAAGCCGGGACTCTTTGAACTGGCTCACAAGGGCACCATTTTTCTCGATGAAATCGGCGACATACCGTTGAGCGTGCAGAGCAGGCTCTTGAGAGTGATCCAGGAAAAAGAAGTTGTGAGGATAGGAAACGACCGGGTAATACCGATTGATATCAGGATTATCTCCGCCACCAACAAAGACCTGGGACGCCTGGTTGAAGAAGGGAAATTCCGGGAAGACCTGTACTACAGGCTGGACATAATCAGGATCAAGCTGCCGCCGCTGAGGGAAAGGAGCGAAGACATTGTTTCCCTGAGCAAGCGCTTTGTTGAATACTACTGCGCAAAAAACGACCTGAAGCCCAAAAGGATCACCAGAAAAGCGCTGAACATGCTGAAGTGTTATTCGTGGCCGGGCAATATCCGCGAACTGCAGAATTTCATCGAAAGCCTGGTCATAATCGCTTATGACGACGAGGTTATTGATGAGTCCGTCGTGGAACAGCTCATTAAAGATAAAATCGATTACCGCTGTCTTTTGGAAATGAAATACAGGCCCAACGGCAGCACGGCCAGGAAAGAAAACGGGGACGGGGTCCTCAGAAAGATAGAGTACCAGAGCATTCAGGAAGTGCTCAGGCAAGTCAGGGGGAACAAGAATAAAGCCGCGGAAATCCTGGGGATCAGCACTACCACTCTTTGGCGGAGATTGAAAACAATGAGCGGGGAAAGTCAAAAATAGCGACGGGTTTCAAATTTCAAAATGAAATACTGTTTGCCGGTGTTCTTCCGGAAACGGCGGTTCTTTCACCTGATAGCCGTCCGGCACGATACTTGCATGTAATTTTCAGCGAAACAACAAGCGCAAAGGAGGAACCCTCATGGCTGATTACAATCAAATGGCTTTGCAGCTCCACGAAAAACACCGCGGGAAGGTTGAGGTGATAAGCAAGGTCCAGCTCAAGACCAAGGACGACCTCAGCACGGCCTATACTCCCGGTGTGGCTGAACCCTGCCGCAGGATTAATGAAAACCCGGAAGACATATACAGGTATACCTGTAAAGGCAATATGGTGGCGGTGGTTTCGGACGGGACGGCCGTTCTCGGGCTGGGAGACATCGGGGCCGCGGCCTCGCTTCCCGTCATGGAAGGCAAATGCGTGCTGTTCAAAGCATTCGGCGGTGTCGACGCGTTCCCCATCTGCATCGACACAAAGGATGAGGAAGAAATAATCAGGACCGTCAAACTGATCGCCCCGGTTTTCGGCGGCATCAACCTGGAAGACATCAACGCTCCCCGCTGCTTCATGATCGAAGAACGTTTAAAAAAAGAACTGGACATACCCGTTTTTCACGATGACCAGCATGGTACCGCCATCTGCACGCTGGCCAGCCTGATCAACAGCGCCAAGCTCGTTAAGAAGGACCTTGCTGCCTGCCGCGTGGTCATAAGCGGGGCCGGAGCGGCGGGAACAGCCGTCTGCAAGATCCTCTTATCATATGGGGTTAAAAACATTACCGTCTGCAACAGGAGCGGGGTCATAAACAAGAACGACCCGAAAACCATGCGCAACTGGGCCCATGAAGAACTGGCCAAGATCACGAACCCGGACAACACAAAAGGAACTCTGGCCGATGCCCTGAAAGGCGCCGATATCTTCGTGGGCGTGTCGATGCCCGGTCTTGTCACCAGGGAAATGGTGGCTTCAATGAACAAGGACGCCATTGTCTTCGCCATGGCCAACCCGGTTCCCGAAATATACCCCGACGAGGCTAAAGCAGGCGGGGCGCGCGTAGTGGGCACGGGCCGGTCGGATTTCCCCAACCAGGTTAACAACGTCCTGGCTTTCCCGGGGGTCTTCAAAGGGGCTCTGGCGGTCCGTGCGCGGGAAATTAATGAACAAATGAAACTGGCCGCCGCCGTCGCCCTGGCCGGCATGATACCTGACAAAGAGCTGAGCGAGACCAATGTTTTGCCTTATGCCCTGGACCCCAGGGTCGCCGAGACAGTAGGGGAAGCGGTGGCCAAGGCGGCCAGGGAAACCGGCGTGGCCCGGCTGTAATGGGGGGAGTAATCGTGAAAGACATCCACGTGGATCAAATAGTAGACGCAGTTGAAAGCATCTGCATCAAAGCCGCCTGCGACCTGGACAGGGACGTCGAGGAATACATTAAAAAATGGCAGTGGAAAGAGGAATCGGAGTTCGGCAAATACATTTTTGAGCAGATATTGGAAAACATTGCTTATGCCCGCCGGGAAAACATCGCCATGTGCCAGGATACCGGAGCGGCGGTTATCTTTCTGGAGATCGGGCAGGAAGTGCACATTGTCGGCGGGAGCCTGAGAGAGGCAATTGATGAAGGGGTGAGGAGAGGGTACAAAAACGGCTACCTGCGCAATTCAATGGTCGACGACCCCGTTTTCCGCCGCAAGAACACGGGAGACAATACCCCTGCCGTGGTCCACACCGAAATCGTTGCCGGCGACAAACTGAAAATCATGGTCCTTCCCAAGGGGGGGGGCAGCGAGAACATGGGCGCTCTCAAGATGCTGCGGCCTTCCGACGGCATCCAGGGCATTAAGGATTTTGTGCTGAAAACGGTTGTAGAAGCAGGTGGCAACCCGTGCCCGCCGGTGATCGTGGGCGTGGGAATCGGGGGAACGATGGAAATGACGACCCTGCTGGCCAAAAAAGCGCTGGCCCGCAAAATCGGCCAGCCCCACCGCGACCCGGAGTACGCCAGGCTGGAAAAGGAACTGCTCGAGGAAATAAACCGCACCGGCATCGGGCCCCAGGGCATCGGCGGGAGAGTGACGGCCCTGGCCGTCCATATTGAACACTACCCGACACACATCACCTCTTTGCCGGTGGCCGTAAACCTGAACTGCCACGCCTCGCGCCACGCCGAGGCCGTTCTATGAGGGGGGTGGAGAAAATGGCAAGCATAAAGAAAATCAGGACTCCTCTTACCACGGAGGTTGTCGAACAATTGAAAGCCGGTGACCGGGTGGCCATTTCAGGCGTCATCTACACGGCGCGCGACGCGGCGCACAAAAGGCTTGTCCAGGCTTTCCAGGAAGGCAAAGAACTGCCTGTGGACATAAACGGACAGGTAATATACTATGTGGGACCCTGCCCTCCCAAACCCGGCAAGGCCCTCGGTTCATGCGGCCCCACCACCAGCTTCCGCATGGACGCTTATGCCCCGACTGTGCTGGATCTCGGCTTAAAAGGGATGATTGGGAAAGGCCAGCGTTCCGAGGCCGTGATTCAATCAATGATCAAAAACAGGGCAGTATATTTTGCGGCCATCGGCGGCGCGGCGGCCATCATTTCCCGCTCGGTTAAAAAGGCGGAAGTTGTGGCTTACGAGGACCTGGGACCGGAAGCGATATACAGGCTGGAAGTGGAAGATTTTCCGTGCATTGTCGTCACCGACGCGCAAGGGAACGACCTGTACAAAACCGGGGTTGAAAAATACCGCGTAAAATAATGACAAAAGGCATTTAACAATATTTTTGGGGCTTAATCAAAGCCGTTTTTTTTTTTTGCGCAAGCAGGCGCTAAATAGTATAATATTGACATTAGATTTATATTAAGTCCAAAGAATTAGAACGAAAGTCCTATAAAACCCGTACTGGTTGGTTGCATTTAATCCCGTAAAAGTATGCTATTTGCTTCCGCGCGGGAGGTTTTGCGTTTTACTTTGATAAAAAAGGGCGAGGGGAAAAGATGGAAGAAAAGCTTTTCCAAGAAATTTTGAGGCAATCACCATTTGGTTACGCTTGCCACGAACTGGTCATGGGGAGCGATGGACAATCGGAAGACTACATATTCCTGGATCTCAACCCCGCTTTTGAAAAAATGACGGGATTAAAAAGCGAAGCCATCCTCGGGAAAAAGGTGACCGAAATAAGAGAAGGGCCTTTTGACTGGGCAGCCTTCTACGGCCGGGTGGCCGTTAACGGCGAAAGGCAGGAATTCAGCCAGTATGCGGAACCTCTGAAGCGCTGGTACAGGGTAACCGCATTTTCTCCCCAAAAGGGTCGTTTTGTTACCTTGTTTCAGGAAATCACCCCGGAGCCCCGGCAGGCAAAAACTCTCAAGGCCCAGAAGGAAAAAATCGAGGAACTGTCCGAAGAGCTGAAAATGATCTTCAGCTGCACGCAGGATGCCATGTTTCTGGTCGGGGTGAAAGACGGGGAATTCCGGTATGTAAGAAACAATGCCGCCCACCGGAAAATGACGGGTTTTACCCTGACGGACTTGAAAGGCAAAACCCCGGTTGAGCTCGCCGGCGAGGAAATAGGCGCGGCCGTGAGCGCAAATTATCTAAGATGCGTGGAAGCAAAAAAACCTTTGACCTATGAAGAGACGCTTGCTCTTCCTGCCGGCAAGAGAACATGGCTGACCACCCTGACGCCGGTGTTCAGGAAGGGAAAGGTAAAGTACCTGGTCGGTTCCAGCAAGGATATCAGCCGGCAAAAAAAGACCGAAGAAGAACTGGAAAAGAGACTGAAATATGAAAAAATAATCAGCGGCGTTTCCCAGCTGGTTCTACAGACAAAAAATTTGGAAGAGTTTTTAAACGAATCGCTGCGGAATATGGGCGAGGGCATAGGGGTGAGCCGGGCGTATCTTTTTGAAAGAAACCGGGACAAAGGGACCATGAACAACACCTTCGAGTGGACGGCCCCCGGGATTACGCCGCAGAAAGAAAACCTGCAGGACATCCCCGAGTCTGAATTCGCCTGGTGGGTGAACAGGCTTAAAAACAGGGAAGTGATAAACTACCGGGACATTGAAGAAATCCCGGACGAAAATACAAAGGAAATCTTAAGACCCCAGGAGATAAAGTCGCTGCTGGTTCTGCCGGTCCTTGTCGAAGGCGAGTACTACGGTTTTATCGGTTTTGACGACTGCCTGGACAACCGGGAATGGTCGGGAGACGACATCAACTGCCTGCAGCTTGCCTCCAGAATCATTTCCGAGTTCATCCTGCGCAAGAGGTTCGAGGACGAGATTCTCTATTTGAGCTACCATGACCATCTGACGGGACTTTACAACCGCCGGTTTATGGAAGAGGAAATAAGACGGCTGGATACGCCGCGCCAGGTGCCGATATCGGTCATCATGGGCGATGTCAACGGGCTGAAGCTGGCCAATGACGTTTTCGGCCACCGGGCGGGAGACCTGCTTTTGAAGAGAGCGGCGGGGATAATAAGGGAAAGTTGCCGCCGGGAAGACATAGTGGCCCGCTGGGGAGGGGACGAGTTTGTCGTATTGCTTCCTCGCACCGGAGTGCAGGCGACCGAAGGGATCGTTGGGAGGATAAAAAACAAGTGCGAGTTGGAGGGCGAAGGGCCTATTCAGCTGAGCATCGCCCTGGGTTACGCTACCAAAACCAAGGCTAAAGAGGACCTCTGGCAGGTGCTGAAGGAAGCCGAAGAATGGATGTACCGCCACAAACTGCTGCAGGGAAAAAGCTACCGGAATGCCGTGACCTCGGCCCTGAAAGCCGCCCTTTTTGAAAAAAGCATGGAAACGGAAGAGCATGCGGAAAGAATCAAGGAAATGAGCCTCAAAATAGCGAAGGCAATGCAGATTACGGCTAAACAGAGGGACGAGTTGGAACTGCTGGCGGTGCTCCACGACATCGGAAAGGTGGCCATCAAGGAAAGCATCCTGCTCAAACCCGCTCCTTTGACGGAGAAAGAGTGGGAGGAAATAAAAAAGCACCCGGAGATCGGCTACCGTATCGCCCAGAGCACACCGGAACTGGCTCCCATTGCTGAATACATTCTCTACCACCATGAGCGATGGGACGGCAGGGGCTACCCGCGGGGAATCAAAGGCGAGGAGATTCCTCTTTTATCCCGTATCCTGGCAGTCGTCGACGCTTATGACGCCATGACCAGCGACAGGATATACCGGAAAGCATTGAGCAGGGAGAAAGCAATAACTGAAATAAAAAGGAATGCGGGGACGCAGTTTGATCCAGACATAGTAACCGCGTTCATCGAAAGCTGCTGCAGTGAAAAAAACATTGATGCGGGCCAAAAATAACCTGGATGACATGTCGGCAATCGCCGGCTGTTTTTAAAGATTTATACTATTTTCGTGCGCTGCAGTTAGCAATTATAAAAATGATAGTGCTTATGTTTTACGCTTTTTATGGTCATCTGGCAGGAACTATGGACTCAAATATCTTGCCACCATGCCGACAGGTTTTCTATTACCGCCTGGCGGTCCCGTTCCTTCTGGGGTATTTTGCTGGCGAAATCCTCAAGATAACAGTAAAAGGCGTTGGTCATGTTCTGCTGCTTGAAGGCGAACAAGGTGCGGGGCTGGTCCATCTTGGCAACGACAACTATTTCGTTTAGTATAGTCTTCCAGGAGGGGGAGGCTGTGGGTAAACCAAGAGCGCGCTTCCGGCTGGAACTCAGGACCGGATTTTTCAAAACGGAGACTTACACGGTCGAGCTAACGGAAGACGCGCTGGTCTTTACCCGCGATACTGTCGGCGCCGGCCGGGACGAGTTCGCCGTCCCCTGCGGCGAGGTCAGGTCGATAGCCGTTTCCGGGGGATCGCCTGCCGAGCTGGAGATAAGAACGGCCGAAGAGATGTACATCGGCACTTGGCAAGAGAACGCCAGCCGGGAAGAGCTGGAAACGGTGATTGACACGCTCAAAGAAGTTTTTGGGAAAAGGTTTATATGTGTTTAAACATTTGGCAGGCATGGCCGGTTAATGCTAAATATAAAGAATATTAAGATAAAGTCAAATAAACTAAAAGAAAGGGTGGCGGAACAGTTTTGCCCGCACATACCGCAGCCCGTGCAGCCCATGAAGCCTGTGGCTTCCCCGTTCCCGAAGAAAAAAGAGGCTGCCGGGGTGCAACCGCAAAAGGAGGAGACCTTGCTTTCCTGGCTGGCAGGGTCGTTGAAGCAGGGGATCAAGGCTTTGCCTAAAATGGCCGGGCAGCTGTTGTCCATCCAGCTGGGGGTCGTCCTGGCGGTGAACTTGCTTTTGTGGCCTCTCGACACCTGGAAGCTACCCGGGCCGCTCGCTTCCCTTGCCGCGGCGGTCATTTTTTTAACGGCGACCTATAACAACGTGATACCTAAAAGATTTACTGGGTCATTGTGTTCACCTTTGGGAAAAGGCTGTTTTTCAAAGTGAAAAGCGAGGGCCTGGCCCGGGCGATAAGTCCCATAAAACAGGTCGTGCTGTACATCGACACGGACAGGGACATGGTCGACATAGAAACGATGTCGGGGAGCGAGCTGTTGAATATACTCATAAATTCGCTCCAGGAACCACCGGCCAAGCAGGAGGCAAGCGGGGGCGGTTCATTTGCGCCCCGCATTTAGCAGGACGTGCGGTTCCTGCTGCTAGGCGCCTGGCATGCTTTTCCTGCGGCAGCGCGTCGGCCGGTTGAGCGCAATCTCGGCCAGGCACAGGTTGCAGTTCGAGCAGGAGACTCTGTCTGTTTCCCCGGCTTTGATCCTTTTAACCAAAAACGGGTCGTTGATAAAGGGACGGCTGAGCGCGATGAAATCGGCGCAGCCGTTTTCAATTGCCGCAGACATAGCGGCGACGCTGCGCATGCCGCCGACGACAATCACGGGGACATCTCCGGCCGCTTCCTTGATCATCCTGGCGGCCTCCAGGTTATAGCCTTCGACGAAACTGAACCGGGCAGCCGTTTTTTTCAGCAAATACTTGAGCAAAAACCTTTTCCACGGGCCGAGGCCCTTGGCGAGTTCTTCGGCCGGGGCGGCCCCGCGGCAAGTGCTGAGGGGAGAATAAAGCGTTGACCCGCAGCTGACCTCAATCCCGTCTATTCCCAGTTCGGCCAGCCGGCGCGCATACTTCGCCGCAAGAGCAGGGGTTATGCCCTCCCGGGGCGTGTAGTCGCACGCGTTCAATTTGACCAGCAGCGGGAACCCGCGCGGGACGATCTCTTTTACGCCGGCGGCTATTTCGCCGAGCAGGCGGAAGCGGTTTTCGTCGCAGCCGCCCCAGGCATCTTGGCGGCGGTTGAAGTATGGGGACAGGAACTGGTTGATTAGGTAGCCGTGGGCCGCGTGCAGCTGGATGCCGTCGGCTCCCGCTTCCACGGCCCGGCGGGCTGCTTGGCGGAAAGCGTTGATCGTTTCGCCGATCTCTGTTTCCGTCATCGCTTCAGGTTTTACCCGGTAGACGGGGTCCCTTCCCACGCTCGACGGTCCCAGGGGCGTCTGGCCGATGACTTCCCTGGTTGTCTGCCTGCCGGCATGCGAGAGCTGGAAAAAGATTTTGTTCCCCTCCCTGTGGACCGTATCCGCCAGCCTGCTCAGGCCGGGGATCATCAGGTCGCTGTGTATGCCGGCCTGCGCCGTGGTACACCTGCCCAGGGGATGGACATAAAGATGGCCGGGGATGACCAGTCCCGTTTCGCCCCTGGCAATGGTCTCGTACCGCTTGAGCAGCGCAGGGGTCGTTTCGCCCGACTCTTGGGCCAGCCCTTCGTAAGTGGCGGAATGGACAAAACGGTTGTTGATCGTTACGGTTCCCAGTTTTTTAGGTGTGAAGAGGACCGACATGGCGTACCTCCCGGCGCGCATTAATGTTATTATATAACAGGAGTTATGCAGTTGATGGAAAATAACACCAAAGCATAATCAAAAAATATT
>JANLFJ010000067.1 GCA_024655825.1 Peptococcaceae bacterium
TGCAGGCGGCATCGGAGGCGTATGCAGCCGTGAAGATGTGAATCTCTCTTTTCGCTTCCTTCCACTCCACGCCGGCTCCCAGGCATTCGCTGACAAACCGCAGGGGCACCATGGTCCGGTTGTTGGTCAGAGCCGCCGCCGCGTCAAGAGCAACATCGTTCGCCTCAACCCTTGCCTTTTTTTCCCCGATCCGCAAGGTTATATCTTTTGAGCCCTGCCTTATGTTTACCGTTTTTCCCTGTTCATTCCAGTCAACAGCAGCCCCCAGTGCCTGGGAAACAAACCTGACCGGCACCATCGTCCTGCCTTCGCTGTTGATGTAAGGGGCCTGGTCAGGAAAAGATATTCTTGTCCCGTTGACATATACCTTGAGTTCATCCAAGGCCGGGGTTTGCGCCGGCAAGACCAGGGCAAATATGATAACCAGGGTTTTAGCAATTCTCCCCAAACAGTACTCCTCCTCCCATTTATTCGTCTCTCCTGATAAAGTCCTGGGCCATCCCCCACATTTCAACGTTAATATTAAAAACCAGCTGCTGGCCGAACGGGCGGAGGGAGCTCAAACAATACGGCATCGAAGCCTTGATGACGACGATGTCGCCCCTTTGCACCTTCTGCGGGGTGCCTGTGACTGAAACCAGCGTTGCGTCCAGCCCCTGGACGGTGGCATACTCGTAAAAAGCACTTTCAATCTCGCTGCTGAGACCATTTTCTATTTTCATCAGGGTCAAGGTTTCGCTGCAGGCATTGCGCAGTTTCCAGGCTGCAGCGGTGTAACCGGCAATGTCTATCCCCACAAATAAGACAATGGTCAGGAGTAAAAGTGTATAGAGAGCGGTTAAAATTCCTTCTCCCCGCTCAGCTTGCATGACCGGGCTTTTCCACACGGAACGCAGCCCGCCTCCCATCATACCAGCGTATCCAGGCGGCTGAAGATGCGGTTGATAAACCCCGGCAGCCATCCGGTAACCAGGCCGTGCACCAGGACAAGTATGGTCGCGGTTACAGCCATCCAACCTATAGTCCCGACCATCTCTCCCCGTTCATTGCTAAAAAAATTGCCGGCCGGTTCCGTTAGCGTCTTAATTCGAGCCGCAATTATTTTTTTCAGACTCAACACAAACACTGCCATCTTCGTTATCCTCCCTCTTCCAAAATAGATGATTGTTGATTTTTATCTGGCCAGTGATTTCAGGTAAACGTCACCTTTGAAGCCTACCGGCAGCAAGTAAATGCTGCCCTTTTCATTGTACTCGACGATGCTTTTAACCAATTCCACCTGGCTCCGGTCTACAGCCAGGGTTATCACCGCGGGAACAGCTTCGCGGCCTTTTTCGGCGGGAAAAGCCGATTCGGCATTTTTTTTGTCTATGACCAGAAGACCGGCAAGCCCGGGGTTTTCAGCAGGACTGATGACCCTGCCGGGCAGGCTGGGCAAATCGCTCCTGATAAAAACCACAGCGTCCACCAGAACACCCGGCCCGACAAGATTGGCGCAGCTTTTGACCAGGTTTGTGTTCACTGCCACCAGAAGCCTGTTTTGCTCCGAAAGTGTCGAAAGACTCCCAGGGCCGGCCACGTTTTCTTCCGTCAGCCTGTCCATCCTGATAATGTCTCCTTCACCGAATCCCAGCTCACTTGCGTAATACTGCTTGCCGGACCAAAGCAAATCGGGATCCGCGACAGCCTGCGCGGGGACAACCGAGCGGGGTCTCTTGGTCAAAACCGCGGTTCCCTTTTTCACCGGCATGAAGGCGCCAATCTTTTGCGCAGCCACAACAACAGGAACCAGATCCGTATTGCTTTTTATGTACTGCCTGTTTAAGGTGAAGGTGATCGCGAATACAACCAGGAAGCCCAGGATTACGATGCCTGTCTTTATCCACCTTTGCCTTACAATCCTTCTCAATAACGAACCACCTCCCTTCAACTTCCCCCTGCAAAAGGCCGGGCGCAGCACCGTCCTATGTCTTACGGTCTACATGATTTTGTTAACCTGGTCGAATATTTCCCATCCCTTGATGACGAGAGAGCCGGCGGCCAAAGCAAAAAGGATCAGGTAAAGCTGATAAACCTTTTCCGGCTTGGACTTGGTCAGTTCTTCAATCGAAGCTATTCTCATCTCCGTTAAATCCTGCTCGATGACTCGAAAATAGTTTTCCGCGGACTCGTAACCATGCTCGACAGCAATCTTCACCGCGGAAGCAAACCTGGTTACCGCCGGCATTTTAATGGATTCGGCAAAAAGGTTCAAAGCTTGGGCAGGGTGCATGTACTGCAGGTCATTCAGCAGGTTTTCGATCAGGCCGCGCACTCTCGGGCCTGAAGTGTCCCTGGCCTGAATAAAAGCGGAGATATAATCTCGACCGCTGGCAAAACTTATGCGCAGCTTATCGATAAGCTCAGGAAGGTCTTTTATTATTTCCGTTTGCCACTGGCGATACTGTTTCTTCAGGTTTGCATATTTCTGGCAGACCAGAACCCCTGCAAAGAAGGGATAGAGGACAAGATAACCGGAACTGCCGGTAACAAACGGCACAAGCAGGACAGGAATCGCGCCAGTCAAGCCGTAAACCACGTAACCGGCCAGTTCCCTTTCCGCTTTTTTCCTGCTGCCCATCAGGTTTAGCATGTTTCTCATCCTGGAAATCACCAGGTGTTCCAGGTCCACGAAATTCTGCAAGTAAACAATGATTCCCTGGACGTGCCTTGCCGCACGGTTCTCCCGCGCTTTTTCCAGCTCCCGTTCGGACATGATCACTTCTTTTGCCCTGTAAATAGCTTTCACCGCAGCCCTGTCGTCGAACAACCTCCCGGACAGCCACCCGGCCGCAGCCGCGGCCGCAAGCAGGGGAAAAAGAAACGACCAGATGGCGGCCATTACCAAACACTCTCCCTTCAAAGCTCGTCAAGGTTGAGGCTTAAGTAATCTTCTCCTTTGACGTATACGTAAATGGTGCCGGCGATGTAAAACAGCATGAGAACTTTGCCCTGTATTGTATTTAAATAAACGTTTTGTGCGCCTGTGTTCATCAGTGATAGAATGGGAGGAAACAGCCAGGCCGTCCCCAGGGCCAGGTACAATTTGCGTTTTTGGTTCCTGCTTTGTGCTTTTACCTTATTTACTGCAAGCAGGTCAAATTCCATCGCTTCCACCGCCTTGTCAAGGGCTTTTATTGCTTCCGCCGTAAAACCTTCGTAATGGGCCTGAATGAGATTGTCAACAAAGAGGTCAAATTTTCGCAGCCCCACTTTTCTTTTTAAGTTGCAAAGGGCATCCCTGGTGCTCCCTCCCAAAGCCACATCGTTTACGTACGCGTCAAAAAGCTTGCGGATGCTGGGATTTGTCGAATTATCGCGGGCGCTTTCAATTGCTCTTGTAACGTTTTGCTGGTCAGGAAGCCTTGATAAAAGCATTCTCAAGGGATCGGTCAGGCCGGTGATCATGTTTAGTTTCAGGCTGTGCTTTTTTTTCCGGATGAGAAAACCAGGCAGGTAATACCCTGCAACCAAGCCGGCAAGCGGAACAAACGGGTTGCGGGTCAGGTATGAAACGGCGGCAGCGGCCAAAACAGCCGAGAGCAGAATTAAACGCACTTCTTTTCTTGTGATTTGCCAGCCCACAGCCTGCGCCTCCGCTTGGTATTTGTGCAGGTTCAGGGCAAACTCAAGAAGCTTTTTATTCCTTATAACATCTTGGGGACTGGGCGAACCGGGCGGGTAAAAAAGAAAAAAGGAAATAACAAACCAAACTCCAAACAGCAATCCGGCAGCTACAGGCAACATTCCGGCGACACCCCTTCCTGGTTTTTCACCCCCAGCCAGCGCCTGATGTTTTCTTCGGGGACCAAATTTGCGCGCATCCTGGCAGCCAGCTCCTGGGATATTGGGTTTACCCGGCGGTGTTTGCCCTTGACATAGCCGTCTCCGGTGATCCCGTCTTGCACAAATTCAAAGATCGTTGTGCAGATTGGGTGTTTAGCCCCTTCAAAACCCCTCAGTTCGACCACTTCAGTAATTATACGGCTTTTCCTGATTTTTTGCTGGAAAAGGATCAGGTCCACCGTATCCGCCAGCTGAGCCGCAATCGCCTCGTCGTTATAGCCGTCGCCGGCCAGCTGGACGATGCGCGTGGCGGCATTGCGGGCTGAACTGGCATGCAATGTGGAATAACAATTATGGCCGGTGTTCATCGCCTCGTGGGTTTGCCGGGCCGCCGCCCCATCCCTCACCTCGCCCACTATTATTTTCATCGGTCTCATGCGGAGCGAAACCCTGGTAAGCCTGGCAATGTCATAGCGCTTTTCCTGGTTTTCGTGGTGCTTTGTCTGCAGCGCAACCAGGTTGCGGTAATTACGAAACGCCTTTTTCCTGCGCAGCATCATCTCCGGGCTGTCCTCAATCGTGATTACCCGTGTGTTTTCCGGAAAAAAGAGGGGAATGGCCGACAAGGTAGTAGTCTTTCCCGAATTGGTCGCCCCCCCGATGATCACATTGGCGCTGGGAATAACGTCCCGGAAAAAATCCTCCATTTCCTGGCTGATGGTTCCAAGACGCACCAGCTCATCCGGCGAGATGGTATCGTCTGAAAACTTTCTAATGGAAAGGCATGTGCTCTCGGTGGCTATCCCGCCGCGTTCAGCTTTTAAAACAGCGCAGATCCTGCAGTTTTCAAACAGGCTGTCCACGTGCGGCTCATTCGCCGTTAAAGTTTTACCCAGAGGAATCAGCATTTTGTTTATTACGTTGAACAGGTGTTCCTCATCCTTGAAGCCTAAATCCGGCCTGTATTCCTCCTCCCCGTTTCGCTCGATGTAAACGTCACGGGGCGTGTTTATTTCAATGTTTGTCACGGCGGGATCGTCCAGGGCCTTTTGAATAGGCCCAAAATACAGGATTTCCTGCTGGACCGTTTTAATGAGACTTTCCAGGGAAATGCCGGGTATATGCAGGCTTCTTCTCGGCGTTAGATAATCGGCGATCACGGTTTTTATTTCTTCCCGGACCCCGGGGTCAATAATGGATTTGGCAAAAGACTGCGAGTGCTCGTCTCTTAAATAAGCCCTCACCTTGTTAACCGCATCGTGGAGACGTTCCGTAGATGACACGTTGATCTCTTTAATAACGGCGATATCGGGACGTCCGAAATGTTCATAGGGATTGAAAAACCTCACCATAACTTTCTTCTCCCCCGTATTCGCATATTCAAAGCCTGATTATTATGCCGTCCTCCTCTTCGGTTAACGCTACCGCTCCCGTATCTTCCTGGGTTGCGGCAAGCAGTTCCTGCGCAATTTCCCTGGAGTTTTCGTTCAAAACATCCAGCCTGCACGCTTCCCGCCCTTCCTCATCTTTGATCACCGCAACTTCCGCAATCGTTTCCACGTTTTCCCGGGCCAACAGCTTGAACTTTTCCGCCCCGTATTTGAAAACCTGAACAAGGCGTTTAACGTTGAGAAGGCTGAAGGCCAAACCTCCGTGCTCTGTTACCGGAATAAACACCCTGTCGGCATGTTTGAGGGCAAAGTGGGTCATCGGGGTGGTAACCTGCCCCTGGCAGTCAAAGACTACTATCGAATAACCATCCTGCAGCGCTCTGTTAACGACCTCTGCGGGAAAACCGATTAACGTTTCCAGTTCGACTTTATGCGATACGGGATAATCGGGAAAGGCAAAAACACTGGCGGCCAGAACAGTCAAAGAATCGCCCATCCTGGGAGCCCGGTCTAGATTTATTTCGCCTTTCTTGTCCAGTTCAAGTATCAGCGCTTCGGTGTGGTTATCACGCTCCATTATGTTCGCGGTAAAGCCAAGTCTTGGGATGCCGAGGCAGGGAAGTTCAACGAGCAGGATGCGGGTATGCTTTGCCAGTTCTCTCGCCAGTTCAAGGCTGAACTTTGTAGTGTTATTCCCCGGCGGTGACCAGACGGCAATTACCTGGGCCTTCACTTCCTTTGGTTTTTTCGAGCCCGGATATTTCTTTTTAAATAAAAACATCTTTCCCCCAAAAAACGGATGCAGTTTTTAAAAGTCCGCAATAAACAATGAATAGGTTTTCAAAATTCAGCGCTTGCTGATTTTGAGCAGGTTCCTGAGCGTCATTAAACTTCCCCGGCCCCCCGGTCGCTCATCAAGATCGCTTTTTATACCTATAAGTTCAGTTACCTGCTTGATGAAATGACGGGTCTCAGGGCCGATCCTGCTTTTTTTCTTTAAATAAACGTAGTCTGTGAACTCCTCCGCGAAGGACCGGGGAGGGTAGAGAAGCGGTGGTTTTTTTAAGTCGTTCAACTGGTCTTCGATATACCCTATTTTGCTTGTCCCGATAAGATTGATTTTTCCCGGCCCGTCTTTCATTTCCTTGAGCCCATAGACAATACTGCAGGGGAGCATGTTCACGGTAATAAATTTGATGTATGCCAGCTCGTCCAATACCACGTCATTAAACATGCTTTTCCCGTGCCCGCAAAAAAGCAAAAAATTGAAATCTTTTTGAAAAAGAATGACTCTCGCCAGTTCCGTTATAAAACTGCGCCAGTTGTTTTCCATTTCTGCCCATTTCAGGTTGTCTTCACGCCTGCCGTCGGGGAGAAAATACAGGTTCGGAGGAAAATCGCCAACATCCGGGGAAATTCCTGCCGTGTGTTTATCTTGTTGATATTTTTCCGCGTTAAACAGGCAGTCCTTGTAAAACTCCGTCTTGCGTCCGGCAAACATGGATAAAGCGTGCCGGGTATTATAGTACGGGTGAGGCAATGACAAAGTGCTGGCAAGACGGGGAATGCTCGATACAGTCTCGATCAAGGCTACCTTGAAGCCGTTTTCGGCAAGGTTCAGCGCTGTCAGCACGGCTGTCCCGTGATTCAACAGGGCATCATCCTCCGACCAAAAAGCGATTATGTTTGATTTTACGTAATAAGGTTGATGTATTCTCTTTAAATCGCCGGCAAGGCCCGCTCTTTTCTTCCTCCCGGTTGATTTTATGTTTGCCAGCTCTTTTTCACTTTTTTCAAGGTATCTTTCTACTTCGGCCAGCGACCTGTCCGTGTAAATAAAATTTATAATATCTTCCCTGTCGTAACTGTCCAGGAACCAAAAATTATAGACCCTTGCTTGCAGCAGCCCGCTAATAAACTGTGTTTCCGCCGCTGCTCTAGCAGGCAAAAGAAGTACCAGCCGGCTTGCCGGACGGTTTTTTTTCAGTGTGGAAAGATTTTGTAATAACTTCTTTCTTAATAGTCTTTCAGGTAATTGCGAACCTGAAAACCAGGCAGCACAATTAATCAAGATAAGGTCAGGGTCCTCTCCCCCACCTTCTTGTGCCCAGTTGCAGGTCTCCTCCAGGGTCGAATTTCTGCCTGTAATCAAACAGCATTTGCTGAATTCTTCAAGTGCCGCCTGCTCTATAGAAGGAAAAACAAGATGGGCTTTGGGGAAACCACCCAAAAAAATCACTCCTGACAGAAATTGTAAAGCCGGCCCTGTTTCATTTTCCAGTTATAATCCTTTGTTTACATTATTTCTCATTTAATGTTAAATTTTATATGATTATATCATATTTTAGTACTACATGTCATATTTGTAATTAATAAAATTTTTTATTACAAATAACAGAAATATTTTTTTATTGTTTTGCAAATAAAAAAATTCCAGGAGATAACCCCTGGAATTTTTGCCTGGCCCAACTTTTGCTTACCAGTTCCTGCGGGAACGGATCCTGAAACAGTCGCTGCAGTAAACGGGCTTCTCGCCGTTAGGCTTGAACGGCACTTCCGTTTTTTGACCGCAGGCCGAGCATACAGCCGAATACATCTGGCGGTCTTCCCGGCTGTAGCCGGACCCAGAAGCCCTGTTCATGCTTTTTTTCGCAGCCCTGCACTGCGGGCAGCGGCCGGGATTGTTGGTAAATCCCTTTCCGGCGTAAAATTCCTGTTCCGCCGCGGTGAAAACAAATTCCTGGCCGCAGTCCTTGCAAGTCAACGTTTGGTCTTTAAACATAAAAACACCTCCTCGATTGTCTTACGTGCTAAAGGAGGCGACAAGATTTCCTCTCCTCAGCCAATGGCAATCGGGAAGTTTTCCTGCGCTTCGTTAACGCGTTTAGCTTATTATATGGCAAAACAAGCGCATTTGTCAACCGCTGCTTGAGGAACAGTCAGGGATTCGTCAAAGTCAGTGCTCGTATTAAACCCAAAGAATGGAATTAAGGTTCAAATTTAAGAGTACAGGGATAGA
>JANLFJ010000068.1 GCA_024655825.1 Peptococcaceae bacterium
AATGCCGTCATCAGGGCAGTTGATTCACCACAAACGAAAGCTCCGGCGCCCTGGTGCACTTTAACCTTGAAATCAAAGCCTGAGCCGAGAATATTTTTCCCGAGAAAACCATATTCCTCAGCCTGCTTAATCGCAAGGTTCACATTCTCTACTGCCAAGGGGTATTCCTGACGAACGTAAATATAGCCCTCACAAGCGCCGACGGCATAAGCCCCGATTATTAGCCCTTCAAGGACTGAGTGGGGGTTCCCCTCAAGTACAGCTCTGTCCATAAATGCCCCGGGGTCCCCTTCGTCTGCATTGACGATCACATACTTTATTTCGTCAGGGGCATTGCGGGACCCTTCCCACTTGCTGCCTGTGGGAAAGCCGGCGCCTCCCCTTCCTCTCAGGTTGGATTTTTTGACTTCCTCCAATACCTGCCCGGGTGTCATCTGGAAAAGAGCTTTGTCTAACGCGGAATAGCCGCCAATCGCCAGATAATCGTCAATGCTCTTAGGGTCAATTTTGATGTTACTGCCGATTATGACTCGTTCTTGATTCTTATAAAAGGGGATATCGGATTCGCGGGTTGCTTTTTCGCCTGTGTTCGGGTCGACATAGAGCAGGCGCTCGACAACCTTCTTCTCCTTTATGGTCTGAGAGACAATCTCGGGAACGTCTTCAGGCTTTACCTGGAGATAGCATATCTCCTCAGGATAAATAACCACAACGGGTCCTCTCTCACAAAATCCAGGGCACCCGGTTCCTTTTGTATTCACATCAGCCTTTAAGCCTTGTTTTTCAATCTCTGCTTGGAAGGCGGCTATGACTTCACTTGCGCCGGAAGCAATGCAACCGGCGCCGGCACATATTGAAATGCAAGGTTTATTTGGGTCTCTTTCCGACAATATGTCCTTCCTGAATTCTTCCAATTCAGCGGACGAATTTATACGTGCCATAATTTCACCCTAATCATAGTTTTTTAACACGTCTGCCACCATGGCCGGCGCCATCTTACCGTGCGTCTTTCCGTCAATTTCCACAACCGGTCCTAAGGCGCAACAACCGAGGCAGTTAACCGTCTCCAGGCTAAACTTCAAATCCAGATCCGTTTCGCCCGGTTTAATACCAGTCAGGTCTTGCACAGCGTCGAGGACACGCTGCGCACCCCGCACGTGGCAGGCAGTACCCATACAAACGTGAATTCCATGGCGTCCTTTGGGAACCAAACTAAAAGCTTTATAGAAGGTAGCTATATGCTGGATCCGGGTTAAAGGAACTTGCAACCGCTCGGCTACCCTCTCTAACGCTTCCTTGGGAAGCCAGTGATTTTCGCTTTGAATCTCCAGCAATACCTGAATCAGCGAACTGGCCTCGCACTCATGTTTATCAATAATCTGATCGACTCTATCGATCAATCCCTCGGCGATACCATGACAAGCGCACTCGCACTCATGTTTATCAACCTGATCGACTTTATCCTTATCCATAGCTCTGTCCTAATCTCCTTTTTCCCTTTAATCCACCGCCCGCTCTTTTCACCTTATGCCAGAGCATAGCGTTTCAGGCCTTGATCGTACCTGACGAATCTTTGCCTTGACGAACTATTAAGGTGTCTTGATACTTCAGACGGGGTCAGGCCTAATACCTTAGCGATCTCTCCGGTTGTAAGGGGTCCTTCCCGCAAGATAGAGATAATTTGGCTTATTGCCAATTTCTCCGCAATTGTTTCATCAAACACCCTGTTGAACTCGTCACTGGTGAAAAATCTACGATACTCTTCCTCCGATTTTTCGGGTAGTCTCAGTCTCTCCCTTTCCACCAGCCTAATGTAGGGGACTAGGTTTGTAACTACTTCAAGTCTGGACTTTAACGCGTTTTCATCTATTCCTTCGCCTTTGCCAAGAGGTCCTAACTCCATCACTTTCTTGTTGAAGTCATTCACCACTTCGGCGAAACGGATTCCTTCACCGGCAGATAAATGTTCTAGCCTTAACCTTTCGGGGCTCACCCCAATGTGCTCCATTATTTTTTTACATAGAAGCACCATGCCTAACGCACCGTAATTCCCATCCGTAATATAATGGCATTCGTTAAGGTGACAACCTCCGATAAACACCCCGTCTGCTCCATTTGAGAAGGCTCTGAGTACATGTGTCAGGTCGACTCTGCCGGAACACATCACGCGAATAAGCTTAATATGGGTGGCATATTGTTGTCTGGAAACTCCAGCCAAGTCAGCAGCGCCGTATGCTCACCAATTACACACAAAGCCTAAGATCTTTGGTTTGAACTTGAGTTCTGTACTCATTCTTTTCTCACCTCCTTATTTAATAATCCCGCCTTTGTTCATTACCGGACTTCTACAAGTCTGCAAAAGCCGCGTCAATTTGGCTGAAGAGCTCTTCATTGGTGTAGTGCTTCAGGCTTATAGCCTCTGTTGGACATTTTGTGTTGCAGAGACCGTCTCCCTTGCAGAGAACAGGATTAACCCTGGCCTTTCTGCCCTGTGGTGAATTATAAAACTCTATGGCGCCATACTCACATACCGTAATACACGCCCCACATGAAACACACTTGCTCTCATCCACCTCACAAACAGAGCCGGAGGCCACGACCGTATCATGTGAGAGAAGCGTTAAGGCCCGGCCGGCAGCCCCATAAGCCTGGCTGACCGTTTCTGATATAAACTTGGGATAGTGAGCCATCCCGCACAGGTAAATTCCCTCCGCGCCAAAGTCAACAGGTCTTAATTTGACATGGGCTTCCTGGAAGAATTCATCCGGGCCCAAGGATACCTTGAATAATCCGGATAATTCCTTTCTGTCTGCTGAGGGAATAACGGCGGCAGCCAAAGCGACTATATCAGCGTCCAGTTCAAGCTTCTTGCCTAAAATAGGATCGGTCACGGTAACCTTTAGAACGGGCCGCCCCTCATCCGACTCGCCGGCTTCCACCTGTGGTTTATCATCCGGCTCATAGCGGATAAACCTTACCTCTTTACTTGCCGCTTCCCGGTAATAATCCTCTTTGAACCCATACGTTCTGATATCCCTAAAGATAATGTAGATGTCCATCTTGGGGTTAATCTCTTTTAGTTTCAACGCGTTCTTAATAGATTCGCTGCAACATACCCGGCTGCAGTAATTTCTGTCCTCATTTCTGCAGCCCACGCATTGGATCATCACTATACTTTCCGCATTAATTACCTTTTCGTTTCCGTTGGCGATCTGCTCCTCCAACTCCAGGTGAGTCATGACCCGGTCATCTTCACCATACAGGTATTCGGTGGGTGTGTATACATCAGCACCTGTAGCGATGACGGCCGCACCATGTTTTATCTCGATGACCCTTCCTTCAGTCTTCACCGTGGTTACGAAATTCCCCACATAACCGCTGGCGTCGATGAAGGTGGCATCAGTATATACATGGATTAAGGGGTGCTGATAAACCTTGCGGATTAGATCACGCAAATAAGCTTGGACATCCAGCCCTTCCAGTGTGTAATGAATTCTTCGCGCTATTCCCCCCAGGTCCGTATCCTTTTCCACCAGGTAGACCTCATATCCCTGGTTGGCTATGGAGAGAGCACTGGTCATGCCGGCCACGCCTCCTCCGACCACTAACGCCCTTTTATCGACGGACAGATCAAATTCCTGCAGGGGCTCCAAGTGGCAGGCCCGGGCTACCGCCATCCGGATTATTTCCTTTGCCTTTCGGGTGGCCTCTTCTTTTTCTTTGGAGTGGACCCAGGAACAATGTTCTCTAATATTCGCCATGTCGTAGTAATATTGATTAATTCCCGCTTCCCGCAGGGTGTCCCGGAATAGCGGTTCGTGAGTCCTGGGAGTACAGGCGGCGACAACTACGCGGTTGAGCCCTTTTTCCTGGATATCCTTTGCCAACATCGCTGCGGCCTCAGTAGAACAAATAAAGAGGCTCTCATCAGAGTGAACGACATTGGGCAATGTTTTGGCATATTCAACTGCGGAAGGAACATCTACTATCCTTCCGATATTAGCTCCACAGTGGCACACATAGACACCCACCCTGGGCTCCTCTTGCGAGACATCCCTTTCCGGTGGATACACCCTTTCCGTGGACAGGTCCCCCCGGCGGTAGTTAAGGAGTTCACCACATTGGGAACCGGCACCGCTGGCGGTCACAACCGACTCGGGGATATCTACGGGGCCCTGGAAGGCTCCGCTGACATAAATTCCCGGGCGGGTAGTCTCCATCGGATTAAACGGATTGGTTTTACAGAATCCGTGATTATTGAGCTTAATGCCGAACTTTCTTGCCAGTTCCAACCCATCCGCTGGAGGATTCAATCCAACGGATAGTACCACCATATCGAATTCTTCCTCTTTTACCCCGTCCTCGGCAGTAGAGTATCTTATAGTTACATTCTTGCTTTCCGGGATCTCTTTTCCTATTGACACGTAGCTTCTGATAAACCGGACCCCGGGAAGGTTCTCCGCTCTTTGGTAGAATCGCTCGAAATCCTTGCCGTAGGAACGGATATCGTTATGGAATATCGTACACTCTGCCTCGGCATCATGGTCTTTGGTCAAAATCACCTGCTTTTGGGTATACGTGCAGCATACGCCTGAACAATAGCTGTTGCCGCCCGGAATAACCTGTCTGGAACCGACACAGTGAATCCAGGCTATTTTATGTGGATGCTTCCTGTCGGAAGCGCGCAGGATCTCACCTTCATATGGCCCGGTGGCACATAACAGCCGTTCGTAGTCCAGACTGGTTACCACGTTCTCAAACTTTCCGTAGCCATAGTCTTCCCTCAACTTGGGATCAAACGGTTCAAAGCCCGGGGCCAGAATTATCGCTCCTACTTTTACTTCTACTTTCTCCGCCTTTTGATTGAAATCTATGGCGTCAGACTTACAGACCCCCTGACATACGGTACATGTCTTGTCTTTAAGGTAACGGCAGCTTTCATCTATATAAGTGACAAGGGGAGTTGCCTGAGCGAAGTAAATGTGGATGGCTTTGTTCTTCGATATTCCCTGATTAAATTGATCAGGGTACACGACCGGGCAGTACTCCATACAGACAGTACACCCCGTGCATTTGCTCTCATCAATATACCTGGGCTTTTTAATCAGCGTTACTTTAAAGTTTCCAGCTTTCCCTTCCACACTGTCAACTTCAGTATAGGTCATGATCTCTATATTGGGATGCCTGTTACATTCAGTAAACTTTGGAGATTCAATGCACATGGAGCAGTCATTAGTGGGAAAGGTCTTGTCAAGCTGGGCCATGTGTCCGCCAATAGTCGGTGCTTTGTCCACCAGGTAAACTTTAAAACCTGCAGTTGCGAGATCAAGAGAGGCTTGAATACCGCTGATCCCTCCACCGACAACCATGACATCTCCGAACTTAGTGTTTCCGAGACTTTTAGAAATCTGTTCTATAATTTGTTCTTTTTCCATTCTCTCCACCCTCATCAGGTTTTATGAACTCGGGGACATTCCTCCGACTACCCTAGACTTATACCCAAGGAAGAGGAGGTGTGTCCCCTTTCCTTGTTATGTCCGGGTTCGGCCGGGTCAGCCGTACTTAATTTGTTGAGCAGCCAAGTCGCTCCGGGTGGGTAAACACCGCCAGCCGGTCGCCACGGGCCTGGCCAACCAGGGCGATGCCCATATCACTGGCAAGCGAAATGGCGTTCTTCGTCGGCGCGTGCCGCGAAACTACTATCGGGGTCTGCATCTTTGCCGCCTTGAGCAGCATCTCGGATGAAATGCGGCCAGTGATCAGCATCAATCGATCTCTGGTTGATATTCCCCTTAATAGACATTCGCCCTGGATCTTGTTCAAGGTGTTGTGTCGTCCGATATCTTCAGCCACTACCAGCAGGTTCCTGGTATCGGACAGAGCTGAAGTGTGCACCCCGCCGCTAAGCGGATATAACTCCATCTGCTCTTGCATCTGCTTCATCAGTGACAGTACTTCCGCCGGTGTCACAACAAGGTCCGAATCAACCCTCAGACCCCGGGTTTTGAAAACTGAACTGCCGCTGCATCCAAGTGTCCGCAACGTCGGCAATTCATAATCGGGGTCGTTTAGCCTCACATCGGCCAGTGATTCCTCTATACTCACCCGCATGCTCGCCACGTCGCCGACACCTGAGATGATTCCCTCCGCGTAAAGATATCCGATGACGAGATAATTCAGCTTGGCTGCAGTGCACAGGATGGTGACCAGTGCCTTTTTATTTACATAAATTGTAAGCTCCATCTCGCTGGGCACGTAAACTTTAGTCCTGGCCCATCCCTCGTCCGAAAAGCGATCGCATACTACTTCCGCTGCCACGTCTTTCATATCCGATGCGCCAATCGCTCCCTGCATGTCCAGCTTATCCGTCATTAAATCACCTCTTGGATGATCTCCGTGATGTCCTTGACCTGGATGACGTCATCATAATTCAGGACCGCCCTGCTGTCCTCAAACATGGTGATGCAATAGGGGCAGGCGGTAACGAGCACTTCAGCCCCAACCCCGATAGCTTCATTTAATCTGAGGTTGGAGAACCGGTCGGAAGCGTGAGTTTCCATCCAAATCCTGCCTCCGCCCATCCCGCAGCAGAGGCTTTGTTCCCGCGTCTCATTCATCTCGATCAGCTCTAAACCGGGGATCTTCTTTAAAACCTCACGCGGTTCGTCAAATACGCCGTTATGCCGGCCCAGGTAACATGGGTCGTGGTACGTGATCTTTTTCTCATATCCCTTGCTGATCTGAAGCCTTCCCTCATTAATCAGCTGGAATAAATACTGGGTGATATGCACTACTTCAAGGTTCACGCTGAATTCGGGATACTCGTTCTTGAAGGTGTGGTAGCAATGAGGGGAATTAACAAGAATTTTCTTTACTCCGTTTTCGATGAAGGTTTTGATGTTTTCCTTGGCTAATTTTTTGAACAATTCCTCATTGCCTGTCTTGCGGATGCTTTCTCCGCAGCAGTTCTCCTGCTCACCCAGGATCCCGAAATCTACTCCTGCTTTATTGAGGATACCGGCTGTGGCTTGGGCTACCTTCTTTAATCTCGGGTCATAGCAGAGGTAGCAGCCGGGGAAATATAAGTATTCCATTCCTTCTTCGAATGTTTTTACAGAGAGGCCTTTTGCCCAATCGGCCCTGTTTTTCCGGCTTTCACCGAAGGGGTTGCCTTCCGCGGTAAGGCCTGCGCTCGCGCCGCGGACGGGTTTGACGGCGGCGGGAAAAACTCCGTATCCCGAGGCCATCCTGCGCAGGGCTTTCATGTCTTCTATCTGCTTTACGTCCCTGGGGCAGACCTGGGCGCACTTTCCGCAGGTGGTGCAACGCCAGATCTCTTCGTGTTCGATCTCTGTCAGACCGAATGTTGCCTCTCGGATCAGCTTGCGCATACTGAACGTCCTGACTTTGTTCCAGGGACAGACGGTATCGCATTTTCCGCACTGATAGCAGTATTTGACGGCTTCTCCACCGTACGCTTTTATTTCACCTATGACCTCTTTGAAGGGGGTTACAGTTTCCACGATTTTTCCTCTTCTTTCACATTTAGTTGGGGGACATTCCTATCCACAAAAAATTACCCGGACTTCAGCAGGTGTGTCCCCTGTCCTTATTAGCCCTTAGCTTTCTGTGACATGCGGGCAAAGGTGTCCGACAACTCCTGATATCCGTACTTGTCTACCAATGATTTCAAGCCCAGCTCCATCTCGGCTGGTCTCACTTGTTCTTCTTCAGCTTCGACCCAAACTTCCTTTTCTTCGTAAGTCAGGCAGTTAAGCTGGCACGCCTGAACACACAAGGGTTCCGGCTGCGGCGGGTCGTCTTCACACATATCGCATTTAAGAGGTAGACCGGAATCGGGCTCATGAAAAAGATCCCTGGCCGGGCAGATAGTCCCGCAGAAACTGCACTCACTGTACTCTTTACCGTCAACTACATATACGCGTCTACCGTCACATTGGGCTTTGGAATAATCAGTGGCGCGAATTGGAACATATTCATCATTCAGCAGATCCTTAACTACACGGAT
>JANLFJ010000069.1 GCA_024655825.1 Peptococcaceae bacterium
TCTCGTGTATTCGTTGGTTGACAAACAGATTTTAATTTATTGCAACGCTAGTGATTTTATCTATAATTTCTCCCCTCATTTCATCTTTGTCCTTACATCGTAATTAATCTATTTTATATACATCCCCGCCGGATCAATCCGCTCCCTTAAAAGCCGCAGTTCTTCCTCCGTCGGTTGTTCGGTAACCTTTGTTCCCGGGCTCATCTTTACCTCGAAACCCGTGCTGTTGATAATGTCCTCCTCGCTGATGCCCGGATGTATTGACTCAACCTGCAGTGACTTGTCCTCAGGGTTTATTCCCATTACGCAAAGGTTGGTGATCACTTTAATGCTTTCGCACATCGGAAGACCGCATTCCCGTCTGGTTTCATGGCCCCGCAAATATCCTGCCGTAGTCAAATAATCGAGTGTATCGACAATTTTTCGCCGTTCATGTTTGATGATCACATACACGTTTCTGGAAAAAGTGGCAATGTCGCTTGCTCCGCCGCTGCCGGTGAAATGGCGCATCTTCCCATCCGTGCGGACCAGAGTGGAGTTAATGTTGCCGTAGCGGTCGATTTGCAGCCCTCCCAAAAAGCCGACATCGACCAATCCCTTTTGCAGTATTTCTCCCAGGGTGCCTATAAAACTGGTGAAATACTCGCTCCTGTGCCACAATCTGGGGTCAGCGATACCTACTCCCGGATCTACAGCTTCCGGGTTTATGACGCCAATTTCATAAATGATGTTTATGTTCGGGGCATGCGTGTTTTGGGCGAGCAAGGTCGCCACCTGCGGCAGCCCCAGCCCCACCACGATGTTCTGCCCGTCCTTCAACAGCCTGGAAGCTGTTACCGCCATCAATTCATTGGTTGAATATCTAATCGCTCCCATCGTTCTTGCCCCCCATCGCGTAGCCGAATACCGGGTCTGCCGTAATGCTGTTCAGGCGTGCAATGCCGCCCATCTGTTCAATAAATTCGTTGTGGTCTTTGGTCCCCAGTACATATTTTGACAAATACTCGTCAAAATCGTGCTGGTTGGTGTTTACCCCGGCATACAGCTTTAAGGCCCGCGCATCATAGTCGTAGCACTTGTAGACCGAGGTGGGATACGCTCCATAAGGCGCCTCGACCACCGCGTAGGTGTAAACGCCGGGGATAATGACCTTCTCGGGAAACCTCTTAATGTACTCGGTAGAGACAATCTTTTCCACGGTAACAATCAACTTGCGGCCCGCTTTGGCCAGGTCCAGGTCCCAGACCGGCCCCTCCGTAACCACATTCCCTTTTTTGTCGGCATACTGGCAGTGAATTACGGAATATTCCGGCTGCAGCGCTCCCAGGAATACATAACTTTCTCCGTCAAACGGCGATTGCCCGACCTTGACGGCCGGCTCAGCCTTCAACAGGTTTTGTATAATTTCCGTACCAAGCATGGCCTTCGTCGGGATGAATGGGATACCCATTGACCCGGCGGTAAACCGCAGCGTCAGGCCCAGACCGCTGTATTCTTTGACGTCGATTGTCCCGTTCTCTATGGCTTCGTTGATCCGCCCCAACCGCCCGAACCTGTCCAGTGAACCTCCGCCGTACGACAGGCTCTTGACAGCGCCGGCTCCCACCAGCATATCGGCATCCATGCTCCCGATTATTTCGTACAGGGACATCTCCCGCTTATTCTGCCGGATCAGTTCGCAGGCAAAGGCGATCGGGCACCTGGTAATGGCGAACCCTCCCAGGGCGATCTCCGCTCCCTCCGCCGGGATCTCGCTTACCACCTCTTTAAGGTCCCTCACTTTGTCCACCATGTTCCGGCTCACCCCTTCACAACTTCGGAGGTATATATTTTGGCCATCTTTATCTTGCAGGTATCCCCTTCAAACTCAATGGGCGTGAGTTCCGGCGGCAGGCTGCCGCTCACTTCCAGGCAGTGCATAATCAAGTTGGCCATGGGGCAGCTTAGCGGCTGTCTGCCCTGTTCGATGAACTGGTCCCTGATCCTTTGGAGGCAGCAGTTCGTAACTGCCGCATCCAGGGTTATACCGTCCTCGCTTATTTGAATCTCCCGGCAAAAACCGTTCTCCTTCAACCACTTCCCGACCGCCGCCAGGTCGCCAAGGTCTTTGACTTCGCTCTTGAAATAGCTCACGCCGACGCGCGTCATGCGATAGCGGGCGCCTTTGCCGCGCTCGTCGTAAAATTCCTTTTGCGCCTCGTAAATAAGCGTGTCTTTAAATTTATCCAGTTTGCTCATCTTATCTTTCTCCTCGATTATGCGTCGTTTTTTGAGTAATAAAACGTCCCGAACTCCTCGTTGAAGACCAGTTCCTCCAAGGGTAGCCTGGGCCTGGGATTCGGTATCCGGGCCGGATGTCCTATGGATATAATGCTGATCGTTTTATAATCGTCCGGTATCTTGAAATGCTCGTTGAGCACCGCTTCGTCCCGCACATCGATGCACGGGGCGATCAGCCAGCAGGCGCCGAGACCAAGGGCGGTCACGGTCAGCAGCATGTTCTCGATGGCCGCCGATGTGTCAAACGGCAAATCCCATACATCCTTTTTGCCGATGACGATTATGATCACGTCCGACTCGTTCACAAAGGCCGACACATCACCTGATGTCAATTTCTTAAAGGCAGCCAGCTTTTTCTCTTCGTCCTCCAGCGTTTTAAACCGTTCCTGCATCTGTTTGCTGATGAACTCCCCGGTGAACCTGCGGCCGCTGCCCCTCCGGGAAATATCTGATAAAAATTTTTTATTCTTCTCGTCCCTTACAACTATGAACCGCCACGGCTGGGCATTCTCTCCCGATGGGGCCTGCCTTGCGCTCTCCAGTATTAACCGCAGGTCCTCCTCCGAGACCTTGTCTTTCGTGTAATTCCTGATGCTCCTGCGGTCATTGATAACTTTCATAACTATATCTTTATCTTTAACCATGTCCTTCGTCCTGAGCCTCCTTTTATGACTTCCTCCGCCCGAACAATCCCTTATCTCAAATGGGGTAACGGTAGGAATACAGGCTCCGGCCGCCGTTAAAGGGCCCCTTGAGCAGCGCCTCGATGGTGGACCGTTCCTGTTCGGTGACGTATTGCGCTTCCGGCAGTTTGCCCGGCGGGAATTTTTCCAGGATGTCGTTGTGCAGTTTAATTAGATAATCGATCAATGCCTCCAGGCCAGGCTCCGCTTTTTTCGCCTCGGCCAGGGTAGGTTTGCCAATCACCCCCTGCGGGTAAGTGAGCACCTCCAGCCCACCCAGCCCGACTGCGCCATGTCCGGGAATGGGGTACTGGTAAATGTCGCCGCCCTTGTCGACGTGTCCTTCCGGCAAGAAACCCCTGGGTTCCTTGGAGTCCTCCATGTATTCCTTCTTGTTCATCTCCGGGAAAAGGGCTAGGGAGTAAGAAGCCTCGACCTCGTCGGCGTGCCGGAACGGAGTCTCAAACGGTCCTCCATGCTCCTTGTCCTTCAGATACGGCACAATGACCGTGGGCCAGTTCACAAAGGCCAGCACGGCCGGCACCTGGCATATTTTTCCGAACTCCTGGATGGCATTGGGGATAACATACTCCTGTCCATGGCCGTTGATGAGTATCTGCTTCCGGAACCCGGCGTTCCAGTAACCGGCGATTATTGCCCGCAGATATGCCACAAAGGTCTCCTCGGGGATGACTATCGTTCCCGGCATTCCCAGCTGGCACCAGGGATGCGACCCAAACCAGATCGGCTGAGAAACAGTGCACCCGCACTCCCGGGCCACGATTTCCGCCATCCTGGTCACCAGGAAAGTGTCCTCCCCGTAGCACTGGCCTTTCCCGTGGTATTCGGTGCTCCCAACCGGGATGATGATAATGTCATTCTTTTTCAGCCTCTCGGTTACCTCATGTCCCGTCATGTTTTGGAAATAAATCCCGTCCGCTTTGTCCATTGACCCTTTCGAATAGTTGTACTTCACGTCTCCTCCTCCTTTGGCGGGTTAAGTTTAATTGTTTTGGAAGTGTTTTAGTATCATTGACATGATAGAAGCTCGTTCCCGCATTTAGCTTTCTTAATCAAATCTTAACCCGCTTTATTAATAGGCGCAATTTATATTTCTTATTGTATTTATCATTAATACTTATAAATATCATTATTGATGGGAGATACGGTCCCTTTGTCGTAATTGCGCCCCAACGGCGCAGTTGGAACTAATACAATTTATTAGTATTGATTTATTGATCCTGTGTTTTTCAGTCCTGCATCCGTGTTTGTCGCTTGTCAGGCTTATACCTGCGTAATTGAAAGGGCCCCGGCCAAACGGCGCTAAACCTTATGCGCGTTTATGCGCGCTGACCGCGGAGACCAGTATGCCGAACAGGATCGCCCACACCGGAGCCCCTATGCCCCCAACGGTCACATTCGACATCCCGACAATAAACGCCGTAAAGGCTCCCAGCTGATGTTTATTTGCTCCAAAGGCCATTTCCAAAGAACTGGTAAAAAGGCCAAGCATGGCCAATCCCGCCACAACATTGCTTATTGCGGCCGGCAAGACCGTCAGAAACGGCATAATGACCCCCAATGTAATTCCTATAAGAATCAGGGCCGCGCTGAAGAGCAGACCTGCCGCATAACGGTGTTCTTTTTCCCCGGCGCTGGCGCCGCCCACGATAGCGGTAACCGGCCCGGCCAGCACAATGCAGTGGGAAAGGCTGAAGGCACCCAGGAAAGAAGCCAGCCCGGCCACGGAAGTTATGGTGTTCAAAGGAGGATCGTACTCGTTGGCGCGAAGCACACCGTAGCCCTTCAGGGTATCGGCCAACCCCATCAAAACGAGGGGAATGCTCACAGCAAGAATAACCCGGTAATTGAAGCGCGGAACTACAAATACCGGCTGGGCAAAATGGAAATACATGTTTTGGACCTCCATTGTCAAAGGGAGCAGCAAGAAGGATAAAATCATGGCCACAACCAGCGAAACAGCCTGGGGGGGAATCCTCTTGGAGACCAGCGGCGTGATCAAAAACGCGGCAATGGTCAAACCTGTCACCACCGGCTCTTTTGCAACGGCTTCCACAATTCTTAATCCATAGCTCATAAACACCCCGGCGATCATTCCCATGATTATCGGAACCGGAAGGTACTTTCCGAGCAATCCGACGACTCCGGCAGCTCCTATCAAAAAGATGATCGCTGCGGCAATGAGATAGCCGGCAACCATTTCCGGCACAGAGAACAGTTTGAACATGGGCCCCACAACCAGCAGGGCGGGCAGGGAAGGAGCAATGATTATGGGCTGTTTATAATACAGGCACAGCAAACCTGACGAAATGGCAGCCAGAACAACGCCGCTTATTATCCACGAGGCTGCCTGTTGTTGATTAAGATTGGCCGAAGCGGCAACATTCACAAACAGTATAATCGCTCCCGTTAATGTGAAAATGACGCCGGTTATAAAGGCAGTGACGTTCGGGACATTGAACTTTACATCTTGCCATCCTTCTTTTAAGCCCGGCCCCGGCTCCATAATTTTCCTCATTCAAATCCCCTATTCTTTTATCTAACATAATTTACCATCGTGGCGGGCGACTGTTAAAAATCCGCTGCCGCCTCTATATCAAACCTTGCCATCGCAGCGAAAGACGTGGTTTTAGGATATAAACAAGTGTCGGAAGCGAAAGACACCTCCCGGCCCATCAAACGGAGCCTTTCGCGGTTTAAACCTAATTGTTTTGATAAGTGGTTTATGTGTCATTGAATGATGAACGCCTGTTCCCGAAATTAGCTTTCTTGATCAAATCTTAACGCGCTGCATTTAATAGGCGCAATTTATATTTCCTATTGTATTTATAATTGATACTTATTAATATTATTATTGATGATGGATACGGTCCTTTGTCGTAATTTCCCCCGGGCAAGAGCAGTTGAAACCAGCATTGGCCCTGATGTTCTTCAGCATTCTTTGTGGAGGGATTGTTATGGAACTGCACCAGCTTGAATATGTCCTGGCGGTCGCCCAATACCAGAGTTTTACCCGGGCGGCGGAAGAAATCAATATTTCCCAGTCCTCTCTCTCCCAGCAGATCAGCAAGCTGGAAAACGAACTGGGAATAAAACTGTTTGAGAGAACAACGCGAACCGTTCATCTCACGCCGGCCGGGGACGAGTTTGTGCTCCACGCCAAGCGCATCATGGCGGAAATCAATGCGACCAAGCGGACCATCCAGGAATACCTGTCCATCGAACGCGGCAACATCAACCTGGGGGTGTTTCCGGTCATAGGCCACTTCCAGCTCACATCGTTGCTGGCCTCATTTCAGAACAATTTTCCCCGGGTGAAACTCCAATTAATAGAGGCGGAATGCGAGAACCTCCTGAACCTGCTTAAGGAATCGAAGATTGATGCCGCCCTGTTAAGTGAAATGGACTCAGACTCGTTCATCACTTACCACCGCCTGATCAATGACGAGATTGTGCTGGTGACCAGCAGCCTGCACCCGTTGGCCACCCGCCAGGCGATCGACCTCAGGGAGTTGTCGAAAGAAAAATTCATTATTGTCCCGCCGACCTCCGGCCTGTATAAGAACTTCGCTGGCGCCTGCCGCAAAGCTGGCTTTGAGCCAGAGGTCCTCTACCACTGCACGCAGGTAACCACCACCCTGGGCCTGGTGCGGGAAAACCTCGGCGTGGCCGTGTTGTCTTCCCAGGTGGCCATGAAATACCTGCATTTAGGCCTGTCAATTGTCCGGCTCATGCCTACCGTTCCCCGGAGGATTTCACTTGCCGTGCCCAAAAACGCGCACTTGACGCCAACCCTGAAGGTGTTCATAAAATTCGCCCAGCAATGGGCGAACTTAAAAAGCAGCGAAAAGCTTGCTCCTGCAGCTAAAACAATCTGAACGGCGAAAATGCTTATTGGGCAGGTCTGTTCTGTCGCCGGGCATTAAGTTGAGCCGTCTTTTCCATCTTTTCCTGTTTCGTTTCGGTCCGGCTCGTTACACTCAGTTTCTGTTTTCAGAGGCACGGTTTTCACACACGGTTTGAGCTAATTGCTATGTTCAGGGGGCCAAACAGCACAAGCGTTGAAAGGAACGCAA
>JANLFJ010000070.1 GCA_024655825.1 Peptococcaceae bacterium
CATTTGACCCGATAGCATTGTAAATTGGTTAATCTTTTTTATGCAACGCTAGTGACACTACATATATGATGGCTAGCGCCGGACTTAATGATATTCAGGCCATATATGGTACTGAAACGGCGCTGCGCGTGGCAACAGCAACTTTCGGAGATAACGCCGCCGCAGCTGATTTGATTGCTACTTCGTACAACAACATGGGTGATAAAACCAATGATGTCCAGAAGGAAATGTCCAAGCTTGGTGATATCATTACCAAGACCCAGCAGATGTTTCAAATAGCCAATTTAGGGCAGCTATCAGAAGGATTAAAATATGGGATGCCCGCTGCCATCCAGGCTAGGATGGAATTTGCCGAATTGAACACGATAATTGGTCATCTCAATAATGCAGGTTTAAAAGGCGGCATGGCCGGTACCGCATTTGCGGCTTCCATGCGCCAGATGAACAAGGCATCAAGAGAATTGGGATTTACGATTGCCAGGAACGCCTCCGGAGGTACTGACTTTATCGGCACCCTGGAGAACATCCGGAAGAAATATGGAGACCTTTCCAGGGCTTCGCCCCAGGTGCAGATGAAATTCCAGCAAGCCTTCGGGGATGAAGGGCTGCGGGCTATCATCCTTTTGAACAAGCAAACCGGTCAAATGAAGAAGAATCTGGATGCGGTCCGTAATTCTGCCGGTGCTGCAGCTGAGGCTCAGGGAAGGATTGAGGCTACAGAACTGGCTGAATATCTAATCACTTTAAACAACCTTCAGTCTTTGCGCCGGGAAGTTGGCATGATGCTCATGCCGACTATCAAAGAGTTAATTCCGGAAGTCAGATCCCTTATACAAAGTTTTTCCGGATTCCTTAAAACTCATCCCTATCTTGCAAAGACAGTAGTATTAATATTTGCATTAGCAGCTGGAATTCTAAGCATTGTGGCTCCAATTCTGTCAGTAGCAGCCAGTCTGATTATTATGGGTGCTTATGGCAAGATGACTTGGCTGCAGCTAGGCCGGGGGCTTAAGTGGTTAGCGAATATACCAATTAAAAAAGGGCTTATCCCAGGATTAAAATACTTATGGATGACATTTAATAAATTTGGAGTAATATCGCGAGGAGTTCTAGGGCGATTAGCAACACAAGTATTAATGTTAGTTACTAGAGTAATTCCAGCCCTATTAACCGGCATCTGGTCCGTAACTGCAGCTTTACTGGCTAACCCCATCACCTGGGTAATCATAGGAGTGGTAGCTCTGGGGGCCGCTCTCTACGCCCTGTATAGAAACTGGGATGCAGTTAAGCAAGTGGCTTCCAATGTCCTTGAGTATTTATCAGGAGCCGTGACCAATGTTCTGAGCTGGCTGAGTAACAAGGTGGCAGAGTTTAAGCAATCCGGGGCGGCCCTCCTGGGGGCTTTTGTGGACGGGCTCAAATCCATGATTGGCAAACCGGCCGAGCTTGTCCAGTCTGGGCTCGAGAAAGTCCGCAACCTCCTCCCCTTCTCGGATGCCAAGGAAGGACCCTTATCCACCCTAACCAAAAGCGGGATAGCCATGATCCAGACCTTCCAGGCCGGGGCCATCAAAGCCCTCCCCCAGCTGCAGGATATGTTGCGCCTTAACTTTGAGGAAATACCTTTTGCCCTGGCTGGGGCATCGGCCGGAGCCGGAGCTGCGAGACAGATTGTTATTCCGGAGCTGTCCGGGATATTCACCAGGAACAAGGAAAAAACAGATAGCAGCAAGGGCGGGCGGCCAATTCTGATTCAAAGGCTAATACTGCAGGTTTCTGAAAAGATTGAAGACAGAGACGCCTTTATTGAGATGCTTCGGGGGATTGCCGAGGAGGTAGATGATGAATGAGACAGGTTATTACCAACGACTTCGGACAGGTAAAAGTGGGCGGCGTCATCCTCCCCGGCAACATCCAGTCTATGGAGATTGAAGGCGGCGTCAGGACCGATGAAATGGAAGTGCCCGGCACTTCCGGAACCTCCAAACAGCCCCAGGGTTTTAAAGACGCCCTGATTAACCTCACGCTGCAGCTCCCCACGGACGATACCAGCACTTGTTATGAGAAGCTGAAGACTATTGTGGGGATCCTGCAGAAGCTGGACAAAAACGCCAAGCCGTACATTTACCAGATAGTCAATAAGCATACGGCCATCTGGAATATCAAAGAGGTTATCTTTGAGACGCTGCGTTCCACCGAGGACAACAAAAACGACACTATCACGGCAGAGCTTGCCTTCAAAGAATGGCGGCCGGTGGTGGTTAAGAGTGAGGCAAGGATCCTGACCGAGGACATCCTTGAGCCTGATGATTTCGGTGCTGAAACTGAAACGATAGAAGATTTTGTTACCAGGAAATTGGCCCAGACACCGGCCATTGACGATGATGAATAGGGTTGATCTTATGCAGTATATCTCTCCCATCTGGAATATTGATATAGGCACCTGGACGGTAACGAATATGACCAGGTTCGATGTCTTTTCGGCCAGGTTAAGCCCCACAGACAGGGCTGAGATTGAATTTACCCGAAAAGGCTTCCCTTATTCTAATATCACTAAAGGGCAAAAAATCAGCATGTGCCAGGGATACCTGGGCCGTGGGCTCTGGCGCATCTTCTCCGGAAAAGTAACGGACGTGGTACCCCAGGGGAAGGCGGTCACCGTCCTGGCTCAGGATTTAATGCAGGATTTGAAGGTTAAAATCTCCCGTGCGTTTGTCTCTCCGGTACCCCAGGATATTATCAAGTTTGGCTTGAGTGTTGCAGGTGTTACAAACTATCAGCTGTCATCACAGGTATTCCAACCGAAGCCCGGCTTTATAGCAGCCAACGAGTCCTTTGTGGGTGTTATTAAAAGGGTCAACAGCACATGGAGCATTCCGGAATGGGGCTTTTATTTCGACCCCGAGGAAAAGTTTTACTGGGGTCCATGGGAAGAATCGGACAGGTATCTGCAGTCCAAGCTTCCCGTTCTGGAATATGGTCAGAACATTTTGTCTCACAGGTTGTTGGAATCTGGTACCCAGGGTGAGTTGGAGACAATAGCTCTTCCTTTCCTGAGACACTCACACCGGGTAAAAATTATAGACCCAAGGTATTGGAACCAGCCCCAGGTTGTGCGCCTGGAAAAGGTCCACTACCACCACTCTGCTAAAGCGAGGATGAAAATAGAATGGGCACAAATCGCGAAGCAATAGAAATATTCAGGACTATCATGTTGGAAGCCTTCCCGGAGCTGAAGGGTATCCCTTACAAGGTAAAGGGTAAGGTGGTAAAGATATATGAAAACGGCCCCTACGCTGTGGACGTTCAGGTGCTGGATAAAGACGACCTCCCCAAGGAGGATATGCCTATCTTGCCAAAAGTGGAAGCTCCGGCCCTTTGGTCCGGTTCTGGAATCGGTATCTACTGCATCCCGCCGGTTGGCTCCGTTGTCCGGTTGGGCTTCTACTATAACGACCCTGGCCAGCCATATATAGACGCCGTCCTCCAGGAAGGACAGGTCGGAGATCATCCCCTGGGCCTGATGGTAATCAGCGCTTCAACCGAGGTTAAGATTATCGCCCCGACTACGACAGTCCAAGGCAACTTGGTTGTCACCGGCACCATCAACGGGGTGTAAGGAGGCAGGTGTATGAGCAACGAGCAGCTTGGAACAGACATTTCCCTGGTTGACATGGATTTTGTAGTCAAAGCTGATGGTGATATTGACATGGTCAGTGGCCGGGAGTGTCTGGCCCAGGATTTAAAACATATGGTTCTCTCGGACGCTGGCATCCAGCAGTACCTTAAGGATGAAGCGACAGAAATTAACAAACTGGACTTCCAGCAGGCTATTGTTATGCTTCTGGAGACGGATCCGCGGGTGGTACCCGGTACCGCAGCCTGTGAAGTATCTACCTGGGAACGGGACAACATACAGGCTACGGCTAGTTTTCAGCCAATAGATGATGGTAACCCCATGAACCTAGTGCTGGGATATGATTTGACAGGCTTTACAGTGGAGGTGTTGACCGGTGGTTGATTGGAAAGCCATACTGGGCTGGAAAGATAAAACCACTTTGGAGGCGGAAGTCTATGAAAGTTACCGCCAAAGTGGTGGAAAAGTTACAAACTTCAATGCTTACGGAGTATTCAGACGCTTAGTAGGAGCCTGCCTCCAGGGTGTGGCTGACCTTTGGAATCTTCTTCTTATTGTGATTCCTCAGGGCTTTGCTTCCACAGCATCCGGAACCTGGCTGGATAGAAAATGCGCCGACGTGGGCATAACCAGGTTTGCGGCAGTCAAAACCCAAGGCAATCTTATCTTTGGCAGGAACAGCACTACCGGGAACGTGCGGATCCAGCCGGGGGTTATGATCAAGACCGAAGTTCTGCCGGATGGCAAGGAACTAAGATATATTGCTACTAACACCGAGTCAATCATTCTGCCGGATGGCAACGCTGAAATATCGGTGCCGGTGATTGCCGAATATGCCGGGTCAGCCTATAACGTGGGGGCCGGGAAGATTACTCAACTTGTTACGTACGTAAGCGGGATTGATTATGTAACAAATAACGCTGACTGGATTACTCAGGAGGGCACCGATGAGGAAACGGACGAAGCCCTCCGGGAAAGGTACCAGCTCAAATGGGAGGAGCTTTCCGAAGGTGGAACAGATGCCGCTTATATCTCCTGGGCTCGCAGTATTGCCGGGGTTCGTGACGTTTCCGTGGATTCTGACCATCCTAGAGGGCAGGGTACGGTAGATGTAACAATCGCCTCAGAATCAGGAGCACCTACCCAGAATCTAATAGACCAGGTTCAAGCCTATATAGACACGAAAAAACCGAATGTCGCAAATGTTTTGGTAAAAGGATCTAATCAGGTTCCTGTGAATCTTAATATCACTCTTCAGCTGCCGGCTGATGAAGGTGATATCGCAACCACTCAAGCTGAAGGCGAAGCAAGATATGCGGCATTGTTTACAAAAAGCCAGACCTATTATGACATGGGCATTAAGCCTTTCCGGATTAGTGAATCCCTGTACAGGGCCAGGCTGACTTCTATCGGGATGGGAATATCACCGGTAGTAAACGTTGTCATCACCCAGCCTGCAGCTGATGTCATCGCCAGCGCCGGTGATCTGCTCGTTGCCGGGACAATAAACGTCACAGTGGAAAGGGTGGCATAAATGAGCTTTGGAGAATACATTTGGTCTCTTCTTCCTTTGCCGTTTCGGAAGGTGGGTTCTGACATCTATCTATTGTTTCAGGCAATCGGGGCAAAACTGGAGGAATTAAAACAAGCATTTTTTCAGATCCGCCGGGCCTGGATAATAGATACTGCTCCCGGATGGGCGCTGGATCTCCACGGCATGGACAGGAGGATGCCCCGGCTGCCGGGGGAGTCGGATGATGTGTACCGGCTTCGGCTGCAGTCGGCCAGGACTATCTACGCCATGGGCGGTACGGATACTGGACTAATAGAATCCTTAGCCCAGATTGGATTTACAGCTACCATCTATAACCTATACAATGAGGATCCGCTTAGATGGGCTGAAATGAACATAACGGCGCAAGGCAACATCAGCCAGCCTCTTTCTCTGCCTACGATTGAGTCATTAAAAAAGACCTTAAAGGTGACAAAGGCCGCCCATGCGAAGATAGCGATACTGATATTGAGTTACAGGATTAGCACTAGACAGAATTATCGAGCTAAGGGCACTGAGACCATGGTATTTAATCAGAAAGTAAGTTATCCACCTGGTAATATCATATTAGACGGCAGTAAGGTTTTGGATGGCAGCTGGCAACTTAACTCCAAGTCTGCAGCTATAACAATTACATCAATCCCTGTATAGGAAGGGGGCAATGAGATGTCTTATTATATTGTGACAACGACAAACGCCAGGAATAAGCTGGCACGGGCAAGAAAAGGGGAAATCCCAATACCAACAATCACTAATATGGTGTTTGGCACCGGCGGACATAACCCCGGGGACACAAATACTCCAGTCCCGCCTACTCCGGATGATACAGCGCTGGAAACCCAGGTTTTATCCAAAGCAGTGACCCAGACAATCATCAATCAGACCACATTGAGGCATATGGCCGAGATACTTGATAGCGACAACCTCAACGGTACAATTATTACCGAGGCTGGGCTTATTGATAATGATGGTGACCTGGTTGTCAGGGCCACTTTTTCAGGGAAGCTTAAAGAAGCTGGATTCAACCTGAGACATGAAATTGATGAATTATTCTAAGGGGTGATGAATTATGACCGACATGATAGGAACTCCCCAATATTCAGACCGTATCAGGCAGCTGGAGACAAGCGACCAAGGCCAGCCTGAAACCTGGAATCCGCAGCTTAAGAAACTTATCGACAATGATGCTTACCTCAAAGAACAAAACGATACTCACCAGGTAAGCACAGGCCCACACGGGGCCACATCGGCAGCCACGGCCAATAGGATTATACTCCGGGATGCCAACGGTCGGGCCAAGATTGCAGCTCCTTCCGAAGCTGACGACATTGCCCGGAAGGATACGGTAGACAACCATGCCAACCTCACAGCTCCTCATAGCGCTACTCCCTCCCCCACGCCCAGCAGGCTTGTCTTACGAGATGCTGCAGGCCGGGCGCAAGTGGCAGCCCCCGCCGCCGCTGAGGATATAGCCAGGAAGGATACGGTGGATACTGCCAAAACAGAAGTTGTTGGGTCTGGCTGGGACGGTACCACATTGAAACAACTCAAGGATGAGCATGCTGCGCATTTGGCAGATGATATGCCACATAAGGCCGTAGATACAACAGTTACCCCAAA
>JANLFJ010000071.1 GCA_024655825.1 Peptococcaceae bacterium
TTATTTTAGTGGCACACTTTTCATTAGCGTTTTTGGTACACTTTATTTTAGCATTCACACCAGGTGACAAGGCCCCACGCCGAAGTTCATGCCCTGCTTCTTCCAGATGCGAATCCAGACTGCAAATATTCTGCCTGACCGTATTTAAAACTTAATCTCCAATACTCCGTAGCAATATAGGGATGGGATTTTGAAGCTGATCTTGTTCCCCTGGATAGCCGGACTCAATGCCGTTTTTTGTCCGGTTTCAAAGTCGTGGAACTCAGCCAGTGATACCTTTTTCCCTTCCGGCAAAGTAACAGACACCTCAAATGGACCTGCAGTTTTGAACTCATCCTCAACCTGATTGTAGTCATAATTGATCAGATGGAGAACCATTCGTTCTTTATCCAGGTAACGGCGAATATTTACGGTAACCGGTGCGGTGCTCTCCACCTCGGGAGCATAGTAGCTGGTAAGCAGGCTTTTGAATTTCCCTAGAGTCACGGCAGCCTGGTTTTGTTCCGTCGGGATGCGGGCTTTCCAGTTCTTATCAAACATGTACTGGGTGCCCAGATCCTCATTGACCGTCCGCCAAACCCCTTTGCCGATTTTATGCTCTCCTTCGCCGGACACGCCTGCTAGTTCAGATCGATTTACTAATTCTCCCCTTTTGTTGTGAGTCCCAAAGCGGCCAAAAGCCAGGACTTTACCGCCTTTGGAGACATAGTCGAGAAGCGCTTTGCTTTCATTATCCGAACACATAAAAACGTCAGGTACTATCACCACTTCATAAGGGGACAGGTCTTGTAGGGTCACATCACGAACCACCAATTCTTCGTCCCCGGAAAGAATTATCCCGGTGGGGACATTTAGATTAAGGAGCATTTGTACAATACCCTTTGTCATGCTGTCGTTACTCCGCCGGTTTTGTGCCACTGGCGTTATATCACCTCCTTTGCGGGATGCCAGGGAATGAATAAGGCCGACCTTTGCCTGTTCCAACAACCCGTAGAACTCGGGATGGGCCATGGCATATTTTGTATATTTCCCCGCTTCCGCTGTATCAAAGGATATAGCGTCCACGTAATTAAAACGGTTTCTCATGGTCAGAATCTTGTCGCCGTTGGTAATCATTCTGCCGTCAGCTGAATAAACGTCGGCAAAGATATACTTAAACAGGTTTTTTGTTTTGGCCGGTATCGTTCCCCGGTCATGAGAAACCTCCACATACAGAGCCATCCGCGGTGACATAGACTCGGCCAGTTTAACCAGCACAGCCCCTTTGGGCATTTCCGACCCATTCATAAAGTAGAATTGTTCGCCTGTTAAGAAATCCTGGAAATCAGTAGGCATAAAGTGAATGGCAAACTGGGGGGAAGCGCTCATGCTGAAGAGAAATTCCCGGTTATATTTTTCCCTGGCGTATTTCTTCAGCTGGGCGCTCATCTCCCGCCAGATGCGGCTGCTCTCAACGAGTTGAAACTGGGCAAATTCATACGTAATGGGGATTGGGGGATACTCCGCCTTGTTCCATGTCCCCTCCAGCTTATTGGCAATAATATAATTTTTAAAATCAAAAGAATTGATGTCGGTTATTTTGTACTTGCTTTTTAGCTGCTCGGTGTTGTATTTGTTTTTTAGGTATGCCGTGAACCCTTCCATTGAATACTTGTCAAAGGTCCCGCCTTTTCGGAAAATCACCTCGCGGTTAAAGGTGGATTCGTCCACCACCACCCCTTCCACGCCGTTGTCAATCAGTTTCTTGCAAGTATTTAGCAGGTATTCCTGCCAGCGGGGGTCCAAAAGGTTCATCCATGGGTCATCAGCCCGGTACCCGCTCATCCCCGGTTTCTGCACCGTGATCATCTTACCCTGTAAGTCAACAGCCGCCGCTTCCGGCATTTTCACCGAATCATCTATGGGGTGCATGGGTGTGATACTGGCTCCGATATAATGAATGTTCTTGCTGTTCAACAAGAACATATGGGGCTTAACCATACTCTTCATACCGGCTATATATCCCCAGTGGATGCCGGCGGGCTGCATCTTATCCAGGAAGGTATTGCCCGGGAGCATGATATCTATGACATCGGTGGATAAGAAGACAGGTTTTCTCAGGAATTCAGCCCCAGTGCCCGGTTTCAGAGGTGTAAATCTGCCGGAACTCTGACCGGTAGCACCGGAAGTAGGATTAGAACCTCCCCCAATGAAAGAGGTGCCCGGACCGGCTCCCCCGCACCAGGGAGGCATTGGCCAGGGTCCCGGCGGCGGGCAGATGCGGAAAATGAACATGATCAGCATTACAAGGATAACAAAGGTAACAAGACCGAAAAACAGTTTCAGGAGTAGTTTCATTAAATTCCCTCCCACTTTACCAATAACTGCAATATTCGATACTTATAATGCTTAATGCTCCCACTTGTCAAGACAATCTCGATTCTACTGCAAAACCCCAAAAAAGGGGTCTACTACACCTTAATATCCATTAACAATTACTAATATTAGGAATAACTCAATACTTATGTATGTCGTTGTTTTCTGTTCTCTATATTCCCTGTCAGCCAAAAACGGGCACAGGTATCCTCTAGGGGGGATTTTGGATTCCTTGGGCTTGTACCCGCCTTGTATGAATTTGATAAACCGCTTGATGTTTTGGACAGGTATTTTCAATCCACATACCACCGTGCTTTTGACCCTTCCACAAACATTAAGTTTATACAACCCCGTCCGTTTCAAGGCCAAATGGCTCCCTTCTTTCCGACCGGTATTCACGGCCTTAAGGCTTATGCGCACAACGTAATCCTTGCTTCGCTTTTTACTGTAACATAGCCCAAGCAACTCACAATTGGCACAGGCTTCCAGGAGAAAATGCGCCGGTGTCTGTCCGCCGCTTGTTCCGGTACGAGTAGGAGTGTGTCCCGCCGGGCATTCGGTAATCAAATTGGTGGTTAAATCGCTGCCAGCTTTTGCTTGCTCCTCAGGAGTTAGTCTAAGTTCCTTAATAAATATTTTGATTTTTTCCCTTGTCCATCGGGTAGCGCCGGTTGTTTTCGATATCGTTCTCTTATTTATGCAATTTGCTATAATCAGCACGAAGATTAATCCACTGTTAACACAACTTTGCCGCCAAAGTTACTTAACGTAAATAAATCCGAGTCATGCAGCCATTCGTATGAAACATTGTATTCAAACGGGAAAGCCTGGGGTACCGAAGAAAGCTCTGCAATTTCATAGTAAGCCCTTTCCCTTAAGTGAAGGATGGCCAATAACAGCACCTGTATGGTTTTTACATCGGTAACCGGGTACCTTTTAATGCGATATACCCCAACCTTCTCATTTTCAATAGCTCCAATTTGCTTCAAGGTTTGTAATATTTTATTGCTAGAATGAAGAAGGGTAGTCCGTTCTCCCCACATTTCAAACAGCTTTTCTTTAAGCCAAGATGTCGCAAATGTATCCTGAATGTTAGTGAGCTTACCTATTAAAGCACAAACATCCGAAAATACAGGGTAAGCAACCAGCATCATGCTCCAATGCAATGCCAGTTTGTTAGACTTCTCATCTTCATAAGCTTCTAAAGCTTGCTGCTTTAAAGCTGAAAGCTCCTGAGGAGTCTTTACCCATATATTCATGAGGATTCCCCTCGTCTTTCTGAGGTTAGTCGGGCTTTTTATTTCAAAGGACAAGTATTCGTTTAACTCCTCTTTAATTTGAATTTCATCCTTACCCCCTAATATAAGTTCTACAGTTTTATTGAGCCATTCCAATTTAATGGAACGGGACAGTCCAACAATCTTTGTCATCTAAATTACCGCCTTTACTTTAATGAATGGGACAATTACCTCGTCAATGGAAATGCCCCCGTGCGTCATTACTTCCTCATTCTTATTATCAAAAGAAACGCCAGACTCACAAACATAGTATTTATAGTCTTTATCCAGGTAATATCCTGGATAAGTCACGACTTTGTCTCCAAAAGAATCATTTTCTTCCGCAAAATCTTTCAGTACAAACATTCTCTTAGATCTTGTTTCAACCTCAACACCAACATTACGGATAACTCCTGTACCAACGCATGAGGTATTACCGTGGTCGGATGTTATATAAATATTAAAACCCTGTGCATACAAATCTTTAATCAACGTTTGTAACTTGCCACTTTTTGCCCATAAGGAAACATCATTATACATCCCTACACGACCTTGCTTTTGATCGTGAACTAAATCATCTATGTCATTGATGATAATAGCCATAAACTTGGTAAAATGGCTGATGGGCGGATTGTAGCCCTTGGCATATAAGCTTTGCTGTTTGGTATACCCCTTGTTCTTGGCAGCCTCCATAAAGCCTTTTTCTTCTTGGCTTAAAGTAAAAGGATTTTCCAACTCGCGCGGATACTTCCCGCTGAGCAGGCCTTGCCTTGAGATAGCCGTCGTCGTCGGTATAAGGGCATAAGTACAATGGTATTCATAGTCAATGCCTTCCAAATATCGTGAGATTATCTCAAAGTCAAATAATGACATCCCATCCACGACAATAAGAGCAGTTTTGCCATGCGCTATAAAATCAATTGCTTTAGGCAAGATAGCAGGAGCCAGTTTATTGGTCTCACCGGAAAGCTTTTGATAGCCGTTAAATATAAACTTTTCAAATTCCGCGTCAACAAAACTCGTATCGATCGAGATATTTGCTTTTGCAGCGCAATAATCAATCAAGGCCTTTTTACGGGCAATCTCAATCCAGCCATTTGCAGTAATACCAGATTTGTCGCCGGAAGGCAAGAGGTTTTTTATCATTAGCTCACAATAGTTTTTTATATTTCCCTTTGAAAAGACCGTATATGAAATAAATTTTTCAGTCTTTTCCCTGGTGTCACAGGACAAATAAAGCTCCCCATAGGCAAAGCTGATCAAGTCAATGTCTTTAATATACCGGCGCACCGTATCTTCATGAAGTTTCGGAAAGATGCTTCTGAGAGAAATTTCAACCTCAAAAAACTGTTTCCTTATATCGTATGGCACATATATGTCAGAATAAACAATAACCGCATATTTATTACAGGAGTTATGCAGTTGATGGAAAATAACACCAAAGCATAATCAAAAAAT
>JANLFJ010000072.1 GCA_024655825.1 Peptococcaceae bacterium
CTAAGTGCTGCATTTTAAATGGCCGAAAATGATGTATTTTTATTGACCGTTCACACCAGGGTTACCGATCATGACCACGTTACGGTGTTCGGCAATGAACCGGCCTTTGGCCAGTTCCCAAATAAAGGCCTCCTCCAGGTGTGGGGTGTGACGGAAGTCGAAGGTATCCAGGGTCTTTTTCAGGGGGAACCCGGCGGCACGTATCCGGCGCTGGCGTTGATTTTCCTGGCGGTTCTCGATTTCCTGGGTCATTAGGTGATACAGGAAGTCTCCGTAGCCCCAGCCCTGGGTTTCCGCCTCCCGTACCACCTGCTCGAAGCGGGCGAAGGTGGGCAGGCGCAGTTGCTTGGCGTATAGCTGGATCAGGCTAGCGGTCGGTGTCACAGGGCTACACCTCCTAAGAGAAGGCGGTCATAGTCCTGCCAGCGCACTTCTTCTACTGTCGGCATGTCGCCAGGAATGTTCCGGAGGGGAGGTATTACAGGCGCTTCCCCGGCCCGGGACTCCAAAAGATGCAGGCGTACCGCCTGGTAACTGTACTGGTGCTGGGCAGCGGCCTTCTCCACCGCTGCGCCTACTGCCTCTTGGCCGTAGGTAACGGCCAGCTTTACGATCTCTAAAAACTCCCGGTCGGGGTCCGTGCCACGGATCTGCTGGCGAAAGGACCAGAACCCCGAAGGCAAGGTCTCTTTTAAGGGCCGGGCGTTCTGAATGGCTCTGGGGCGCTGTTCTAAAAGGGGAATGTAGTGTGCTGGGTTCCACCGGTATTCCCCCTTGCCATAAACCCGCTGGTGCATGGCCACCAGGGTGTTATGCCGGTAGATTTCTACCTGTAAAGGATAACCTTTCACCGTTAAGGTATGCCCTACCAGGTTGATTGGCACGGAATAGCGGTTGCGATCAAAAACCACCATGCCGTCAGGATACACCTTGGCTTCTGTTACCAGGGCCGTCTTAAAGGGTCGCCCGGGCAGCGGGGTCAGGGAGGCCTGTTCTATTGCCAGGTACTCTCCCACGTTCCCTGAACGCCCGGCAATGCGGTGGTCCTGATACTTCCGGCAACGATGGAGCAGTGCTGCCTGGAGCTCTGACCAGTCTCTCACCCGGGGCACCGGGACCAGTACGTTGCGGCGGATGTACCCCACCAGGTTTTCTACCAGCCCCTTCTCATTGGCGGCGCCGGGGTTGCAGAAGTCTGCCCGGAAGGCGTAGTGAGCTCTGAAAGTCCTGAAACGGGGCTGTTCCTCGGTTACATATCTACCCCAACCCGACTTGACAGCATTCTTGGTGTTGTCATAGATCGCCCGTTGGGGCACTCCGCCAAAGAATTCAAAACCCTGGCGATGGCCCTCTAGGAAGCATTCCTCCCGCTGGTTGGGAAAGGCCATCACAAAGGGGGCGGCACTATGGCATAGCCGCATGCAAAATAGCTGTACCGTGGTCTTGACCCCGTCCATGAATACCTTGGCTTCGCCCCAGTCCACCTGCACCGCCTCTCCGGGGTCAAAGGCAAGAGGTACATAAGGTTTTGCCCGTTGCGCCCGTATCTCCCGGACCAGTTCGCGAATGGTGGATTCTCCTGCCCGGTAGCCGAGTTCTTCCAGCCGGTCATGAATGCGCTTAGCAGTATGGCGTTGCTTGGGGGGAGCCAGTTCATCATCCGCGAGCCACCGGGATACCAGATCCCTTACAGGTCCAGTGACCGGAGCTTCCCGGTTCCGGGGTGAGGCTTCCCCCGGTAAGTGGTTCCCGTGGCAGTACTTCTTTACTGTGTTACGGGAGATCCCCAGCCTTTCGGCAATGGCCCTCTGGGAGAGGTGTTCAACCGCATACAGGTAACGGATTTTTTCGTAAATGTCCATTTCGATCACCCTTCATCGCCTCCTGTACCGTGAACCAATTTCCAGTTCATTGTACAGGATGTGGTATCAGGGTGGATCACTTTTACGGTAGCACAACCCTCAAAAATGGATCACTTTTATAATAGCATTCTCAATATCTGGATCTTATCGCTGCACACCTTAAGGATGTCAAGACCATGCGCGAACACCTTCGCAAACGAGGTATAGAATTGCCCGCTAATATATCAAATAGCGGTTGACAGGGTATAAGTGAAAAGTTTATTAAAAAATGCGGGAAAGCAAAAAGCTTTCCCGCAAGGATGGTCAAGTTGTAGTTGCTAACTATTTACAGAACCATTGTATTATTTAAAGGTTAACATCATTATTGTTTATTGTAAATGTGTTATTTATAAATTTATAAGTTTTAATCTTTAAATGAGTGTTTTCAGTTTTTATTTCAGTTGGTAGCCCTTCTACCGGAATATCTTTTATTTTTACTCCATTGTTATTAAGATCATGTACTTCTAAAGTAGAATTATCAACATTCCAGTTTATAATATAATCTGATACCCAAAACAAGTGATTTGAACCATTCAGTTTTGAAACATGAGACTTATTAGTAATTTCAATAATATTTAGTTCCGCAGTTTGACGTTCGTTTTTATCAAAACCAGTCATTGATTGAATAACCATAAATTTACCATTTGGGGATATTTGAGGATTCATAGCACATTCCATGAAAGTCTCTTTCTGACCGTTTTTCATATCATAAACTTTAACTATTGGTTTTTCATTTTGACAATAATCATAAAATAGTAAATCTTCTTTACCCCATTCCAAAAATACATTTTCAGCATTATAGAATTCTGGATATTGATATGAGTCAATTATCTCCACCTTATTATCCCCTAAATTCCTTATATAGATATTAATTCGACCATTATTTTTACCTATATAGGCTATTTTATTATTATTAACAGAGTAATCAAATACTGCTATTTTATCATCTAAGCTTAGTGGATGTATTTTTTTATCTTGATTATTGAAGAGTTTATTTTTTCCTAAGATAACATCTCCATTGGGTAGTTCATGGTAGATAGGTTTTTTTTCCAACCATGGTTTGTAGTAATATTTCCCAATCGTTTCATTATTTTTGTTATCACGAACCTCAAAAACAAAACTTCCGTCATCGGATATATTTTCTAAACAATTAATATTAATATTTGAAAGGCTCTCAGCATCACTGGCATTAACAATTGGGGGATTGGTTTCATATAAGCCGTTTTCAATAATCATATCTTTTAAAAATATCGAATTAGCTATACTATATGCAATGCCTGCAAAACTAATTAGAATTGTAAAGACTAATACTATGATTTTTATTTTTTTATTCATAATTAATATTCCTCCTCTAAGGTAAATAAATCGTATTTACTTTATAATCAGTATTTGCATAAATTGTTACATTCTGTGTTCTTGCCCCATAATCATAACTAAGTGTTATATTACCTGTATTTGCTCTAGCTATATAATAGTTTATACCATAAGAAGCTTCATCTGGAAAAGGATTTCCATTTGCCATTACAAAATATGAATATGATGCTCCATAATTAATATCTGTACCTTTTGTTGCTCCAGATATTCTTTTATACCTAGCCCAGCTCCCACCTGAAGTACGTACTTCACCAAGTACCCCACCATATCCATCAGAAGTACTTCTTGATAAAAGCCCTTCAGGATTTCTTTGACTATACCAACTGTTAGTTCCCATCCTAATTTCAAAGTGTAAATGAGGACCTGTTGCACCTCCTGAACTGCCAGATTCTGCAATCTTATTTCCTTGATAAACCGTTTGATTAACGGCGGGGCAATCTGAATAATCACTTAAATGCGCATATAAATGATAAAATTTTACTCCTGGATAATTAGGATGATCTGATTCAATAATTATATATTTACCGTATGAATCACCACCAAGATCTGCCTTGGTTACCACTTTACCAGTATAGGCAGCGTATACATCTGAACCAGATGCAGCGGCAAAGTCGAGACCATGATGACCGTATGTGCTCGATGAAGTAAGCTTTTCAGCATATAAATACCCTGCATTAACGGGAGCTGAAACTGGAGCAACTAAATTAATACCCCCGTAAACCGCCATAACAGGGGAGTATAGTTTAGTTATTAGTATTCCCATAATTAAAAGAATTGGTAAAGCGTATTTACATAAATTTCTTTTTATTATCAACATAAACATCCCCTTATTGTAAATTATCTTAAAAAATTATTTTAATATCTTACTTTCAAACTTCTAAGAATATCATAGTTTTATTCCACACTTTGCGTCATTTGGTTGATTGTGGTGGTTTCTTGAAACAACTCCAGGACTACCTTGTTTTAAATTCAGCTGAATAAAAGTTGATTCTGCTGCAAAAACTAATAATCAGTGAATATTTATTAAAATATCAGGATTTTTGATGCATAAACCAGCCCGACAGCGTATGTTTATACATCATTTCTAAAAAAAGAGGGTTTTTGCAGCAGAATCAAAGTTAGATTTTAATATTTTTTTTACTAGTAGACATAATTATGAATATACACCTCCCTCCGCATATCGGTCAGCAAAATTCTCTTTCTTTATTACCAAAATTTAATTTAAATTACCTATTATGTCATATAATTACATATTATGGTATCATATCGCTTACTTATGGTCAATACCCATTATTAAACATACAATATTCTACAAGGGTAACCGGTATACCCTTCCCCTGGGAACCTATAGCCCAGGCAGGAAAGTAAGCTTGGATATTGAGGGAGAAATCCTGAAAATACGGGATGATTTCGATGGCTATCTCATTGCTGAACATAAAATCTCCAAAAACAAAGGAGAACTAGTACAAAACAACAACCACAAGCGGGATACCACCAAGAAGCTGGACAGCATTCAAGACGGTCTTCTTAAGGTTCTGGGCGAAAACGAGGATGCTCATGTTTTTCTCACCCAAGTCCGTCGTTTGAAGGCCAGATATGCCCGGGATCAGTTCAGCCTCATCGAAAAGACAATAAATGCACATACCGCTATCGCCATTGATAAAGCCTTAAATTAC
>JANLFJ010000073.1 GCA_024655825.1 Peptococcaceae bacterium
TCCCTTTCCATAGAGGAGATTTTAGAGATAGCCCAAGAGCCTAGGCCCTTTCCTCCTTTCAAAAAGACACATGCCCAGCCTGGGCTCCAGAAGCTTTATTCGATTGCCAAGAAGGAAACAGCCAAAGAAGAAAAGAGACAGTCCAAGAGACCTGTAACAGTGATACCCTACCCAGATTTAAACAAGACTACAGAGCCCATTAATACCACAGGTCAAGAACTGCTAGAAAAATACTTGCCCAATTTGCAGCGATACTGCCCCCTAGTGGCTAAAGTGGTACAGGAGGGATGTATCAGCCACAACAGGAGCGTTGCTGTAAATGCCGTTGCCAGGGCATTCTGTGCCTTAAGGATGAGCCAAGAAGAGGCAGAGAAACTAATTTGGCTTATTGAGCCCAAGATAACTAACCAATGCGGTGACTTTAAGACGCATGAACGCAAAGACAGGAACAACTGGATTATGCGCACAGTACGCAAAAGCTACGAGGAAGGGCAGCCACATAACAAATGTGATTACTACTCTCGGCGAATTTTTCCAAGCCTCAAAAATACGGTTTGCCCTGGGTGCGGCGTAAAAAACCTGGACTCCCTTCGGAACGACCTTAGCGCGTTTACAGACACCGCCTTAAACAGCCTTAAGCCAGACACGATTCATCTCCTAGGGGCTCCCCTGGTTTTGGCAAGTAAAAAATGCATAGTTTGGCATTGAAAAAGTGCAGAAGGCATTACCACCACGCCGGGGTTACCCCCCCTAGGGGTGGGGGAAGGTAAGCATTTGTTTAGAAGGCTTCACCCCCCAGTAATTAGGTCTTTGAAAAGCTGGTGCTAATTGATATTGGGCGGGTCGCTGTTTTTATCGTCACCGTCACGCGCCGTCGAGCCTGTGGATATGTGGGCAGCGCCCCTCCGGGTACGCCCGCCGGCGAGGGTTTGACCCGGTTGCATGCTTTTTGCGCCAGGTGCTTCGGGATTGGCCCGGCGCTGTCCAAGCCCCTGTGGACCCCTGTGGGCAACCCCACGGCTTAAGATTAAGCTTCCGCTGGACCCCGGTTGCCCACAGAGTCCACAGGGGCGGCATATCCACAGGCTTTGGCAGGATTTTGCCGGTTCCCACGCGAAATACCGCAAGGCCGTTTTGGGGCAGCGCTTTGCCTGCGTGCATGATAAGACGATGCTGGCCTGAGATCGCGCTCCCACCGCTGCGAAGGGTCTTGCTCCCATGCTGCACACCTAATCTTTCAAGCCCGGTTCGCAGCAGTCGGCTTGTGCATCGCCTGGGATTGGGACGGTGCTAATGCCGCAACGCTGACGCTGTCGCCAGGGCGTGTGGGAACCCCAAAGCTTTCTATCCCAGCCTTTACTCCTTAAGCGAAAGGAGGTGCTATTGAAGTTGCCCACCTTCTTTGTCGGTCGAGATGGCCCGCCTTAATTGCCCCCTTTCCACCATCCCGGGTTTCGGCCTTGTTTTCACCGCCGGTATCCTCGCCGAGATCGGCAATATACACGACTTCCCGGACGACGATGCCCTGGCCGGCCAAGGCACTAACCATTAAAACATTCTTGTTCCTGAAAGCTCACGTAATTTTAATCCACTCTCGACCCCCTCACCCCATTCTCTACTTGCGCACCAATGGATTGGTCGGTGTTCATAGCTGAAAGGGCGTGCCTGAGGCGAAAGCTTTCTCCCTCAAAGGCCAGGATGTGAGCATGGTGGACCAGGCGATCAATTAGCGCTGCCGTCAGACGGTTGTCCCCCAGGATGGTATTCCACTGGCCAAATTGAAGGTTGGAAGTGACGACAACGCTCTGCCTTTCGTACGCCCTGGCCACCACGTTAAACAATAGCTCCGCCCCGTCCCGGTGCAGGGGCACAAAACCAAATTCATCGATAATGAGCAGGTCGACCTTTTCCAGGTCAGCCATCAACCGTCCCAGCCCGCCCTGGCGGTGGCTGTCAAGCAAGGTGTTCACCAGGTCAAGGCAACGGTAGAAGCGGACCGTTTTTCCTTCCAGGCAGGCCCTTAACCCTAAGGCGGTGGCCAGGTGGGTTTTCCCGGTACCTACTGCCCCCATGGCCAGGACGTTCTCATGACGCTCAAGGAAGGCCAGGGTACTGAGGGCGGTAATAGTGGTCGACGACGGAAGGGTAACGGGTGTCCAGTCAAAGTCCTCCAGCGTCTTATGGGCCGGAAATCCTGCCCGGCGAATAAGGCGGCGGATCTTGCTGGCCTGCCGGGCTTCGAGTTCGGCGCGAAAAAGAGCCGTCAGGTATTGTTCCCGGTCGTGGTACTCCAGTTCCAGGTACAGGGTGGGGATATGGGCCAGTTTCAGGGCTTTACATTGCTCCTGTAAGGACGCTGGCACCATTGACTTCACCTCCCCGCCCGAAGGTATGAGGTAAGAGCTGGTCATAGGCGTTGATTGCCGGGTCATAGCAGCGGACGGTTGCCGGGGTATAGGTCTCGTTTAAGGCCGGGAGGTCGGCTTCCGGGTGGGCCAGACGGTAAAGCCGGTGGCGGATGAGCCCGGCGTCGTCCCCGTTCCCGGGCAAGGCTTCCTTGAGGGCCCTGGCAATGAGGTCCATGCCGAAGCCTTCCTTTAGGAGGCTGTGAACGAACTGGAGCCGGTTTTTGTATCCCTGGGGCTCTGCTTCCAGGTAGCCTTTGACTTCCGGGGGTAAAAAGCGGTACATGGTGGCGTGCCGGGCACCCCGGGGCTTACGGACGAAGATAGCGAAGTACCCCTGCCAGTCAATAGGCTGGGTCTTCAGGGTGTAATGACGGGGAAGCACGGCCAGGCGTTCGTTATGCCGGTTAAATATCTCTGCCCGGTCCCACCAGAGCTTTATGAGGACCGTTTCTCCCACCCGGGCGCTGGGCAGGGCGTAGACTTCATCGCCCAAGTGGAACTGGCCATATTTGTTAACCCGGGCGGTTTTAAGCTGCACCGGCTCAAAGGGTACGGTAGGCAGGGGCAGCAAGGCTTTCCGGTCCCTCTCCCATAAAGCGGCGATGGACAGACCCTTTTCGTAATGGGGGCGCTGCATATCCGCCATGGCCCGACGGTAAAGCTCCTCGGTCAGTTGCTCATAACTGGTGACCTCCGGGTAGGGCAATAACCAGTTGCGGTGGGTGTAGCCCACCTTGTTCTCGACGTTCCCTTTCTCGTTGCCCTTGCCGGCATTACAGAATTCCGCCTCAAACCGGTAGTGCAGCATGAAGCGGCGGAAGGTTTCCGTGAGTTCCCTTTCGTGGCCCTTGCCTATACTCGCCACCGCCGCCGACAGGTTGTCAAACAAGATATGCGGGGGGACACCGCCTATCCAGCTAAAAACCTGGAGCAGGGCATGGAGGAAACACTCAATATTCTCCCCGGGCACTGGGACACAAAAACCGGCATTGCTGTAGGGAAAAGAGAAGGCCAGGTACTTGATCTCCCGGATCTCTTTATCCCAGATGACTCGTGTCGTCCCAAAGTCTGCCTGGGCCTGGCCGGGCCGGTGTTCGAGCCGCAAATATTTTTCTTCCCTCTCGGCCCGTAGTTCTTTCTTGCGGTTGGCAACATACTGGCGGACCGTCCGGTCCTTACCCGTAAAGCCATATTCCTGGCAAAGCCGCCGGTAAATCACGGCTGCGGTTTGGCGGTCTTTGCGATTTTTAAGCATATCCTCCATAAGCCAGGTATCAACTATCTCCCTATAGGGTTCCATTACCGGCTGCCGGCGGTGCTTGGGGCTAGAAGCCTGGTTCCAATCTTCCCTTTGGGCATACTTGGCTGCTGTACGCCAGTTAATGCCCATTTGCTTGCTAATCTCGCGAATACTGTAATCTTTCTTTTCGTAAAGGAGCCTGATATACTCTTGTTCGGGCATTGCCAACACCTCTTTTTCCCCTCCTGCTTTTGGCGAAGTCAGAAGGGTTTATTCCTGAGCGTGATGGCAATGTCCTTCTTCATTTTCTCCGTTGTGCACTTTTGGCTGCCATTTTATGCACTTCTATTATGCCAAAACCAGAGAGAGAAATCTTCAATAATCAGATTGCGAGCATGTTTGCAGTATGAAAGGAACAGCTTGAAAGTGTCCCGGTATGATCGGATCGTATTGGGGCTGACATTGCGCTGCCCTGGAAGATAAGAAGTGAGATACCGGGACAATGCCTTGGCAAAGTCAGTCGGTTTCAAGGCTATCGCCCCCGATTACTGGTATGACGTGGCCAAAGGCATGTTCCACTCTGGCCGTGATATCCGGATAAAGTTCGGCGGTGAGCCTCAAGTACTGAGATGTATCGCTGAAGGAATGGTGACCCAGGTATGTTTTGAGCACGGGCAGATATGCCGCCAGGTCTTTTCCTTCCAGCACCCAGCGCCTCAGGCAGTG
>JANLFJ010000074.1 GCA_024655825.1 Peptococcaceae bacterium
TCCGCAGTCTTGTTTTTGTGTTGCCTTTTTACGGTCTATGGTTTTCAGGGTAGGTGAGCTGTTCATATTCTTTCAGGATCAAAATAGTCCTGGCGTTTTCGGGGAGCCGGGCTAACGCTTCCTGTATCCTTTCTCGTTCTTCTTTTAAGATTAATAATTGTACGGGGGAATCCGACTCCTGAGTATTCTGCTCATTTAAAGGCAAATTTTCTTCCCAGCTCAGTGTCTGATGTTTGTTTTTCTCGCGGAGTTTCTTGAGATAAACGTTACGGGCAATAGAAAAGAGCCAGGTTTTTAGCGAAGACTCATTTCTAAAGCGAAAAATAGACAGGCAAGCCTGGTAAAAAGTTTCCTGGGTTAACTCTCCCGCCTCTTCCCCATTGCCGGTCATCCGCAAAAAATAGCGAAAAATCGCTTCGTTATGGAGTTGGTATAATTCTTTAATCCTTTTCATGACTTTCCTCCATCCTACTAATTTCGGCAAAGGAAAGCCAAATCCTATTAAAGCTAGCTATAAATATTTAGTCCTGTAATTCTTTTTCTCATCTCCCGTCTTCCCTCTGAAATAAGGCGAGCCACCTCCGGCTCAGATTTATCCATAATATGAGTAATTTGCCCATAGGAGTAGCCCAGGATATCACGGAGAATTAGGGTACAGCGTAATTCCGGCGCTAAGGCGAGCAAGGACTGCTGGATTGGGTCTTCTCCCTTAAACTCAAGACACCCATAGTATTTCAGAAAATCCCCCCAGGCCTGTTTTAATAAGAAACCATCATCTTTATGATTACCGGGGTGCATTAAAAGCACCTTTTCCGTTAACACTTCCGCAACTTTTGTATTTCCAGATAACCGGTAAGTAAAGTTATATATTGTTCTAATGCATAGAGAATCTAAAACTTTAGGGTGTATAGTTTCACTGTGCTGTAATAAACCCACAGGCATCTCCTCCGAATTTGCTGTACTATTTTATTAGTACCAAATACATTGGATTCATTACATAGCATGACTCTTACTTTTTCAAAAGGCAGCAAAAAAAAACGTAGTAACCTCGTATACAGGCCACTACGCATCCTAGATACAATGTGAAAAATAACTCTTTAAGATAACGAAACTAAAACAATATGAAATATTTCAGTATTTAGGATCACTTCAAAGAAAAGCTGTTTGCGTCTATAATCAGGGAGAAATTCTTCAGGGGGTAACAACATGAAAAAAACACTTTTGACTGTACTTATCTTATTGTTGAGCGTTTCTCTGTTTTTTAGTTGTACAAATGGTTTGGTTGTACAAATGCGGGGAAACGAGGCTCAGTTGAAAAAAGAAGAGCAACCCCAAGAGAACCCGCAACAGACCTATGACAGCGATAAGGCAGCGGTTGCCAGTCTGGTTGAGGATTTTGGTAGCAGGCTTCAAAAAGTCTCGCTTCAAGCCCCCAAAGATATAGTGAACAAGAGTATGCAAGAGAACTACGGCGATTTTGTATCCCCCGCACTTCTGTCAGAATGGCTAAGGGAGCCTTCGAATGCTCCCGGGAGGGTACTTTCAAGTCCGTGGCCGGATCGAATAGAGATTCTAAGCATTGAGAAATTATCGGAGTCTGCGTACGAAGTTAAAGGCGAAATCATAGAAATGACGAGTGTGGAGATGGTAAACGGCGGTGTTGCCGCCAAGCGGCCAATTACTCTCGTAGTAGGGAAAGTCGAAAACCGCTGGCTTATTACTGCTGTCAAGCTCGGTGCGTACGAGGGAAGCAACGCAATGGTGTACAGAAATACCCAATATGGTTTTAGTTTTTCATTACCGGAGAGTTGGCAAGGTTATTCGATTATAACGGACAAATGGGAAGGTTCTGCTCCAGGAAGTTCACAAGGTAGTGTGACTGTTGAAACCGGTCCGCTGATTTCCATCAGACATCCGCAATGGACTGCTCAAAACCAGCGACAGGATATTCCCATCATGATATTTACGCTTACCCAATGGAAGTCACTTCAGCAGGGAGAATTCCATATTGGGGCAGCGCCTGTCGGACCAAGCGAACTTGGTCGTAACACCAGATACGTTTTTGCGCTTCCTGCGCGTTACAACTACGCATTTCCGACAGAATATGAAGAAGTGGAAAAAATTTTACAAAGTAATCCTCTTCAGGCAAACGAAAACTACTTGGATAACTAAGATTTTAGCGGAGTGAACCAAATAGTGGTTCCTTTCGTTTATACCAGATATTAGTAAATCTTCAAGGAAGGTCCTACTATATGAAAAAGAAGTGGTTAGCTGTTATCGATGTTGCTATACTGCTCAGTATCTTTGCCACTGTAGCTTTTGCTAGCAATCCTATCAAGCTATTTGTAAACGGTCAAGAGACTAAGCCAGACATTCTACCTCAAATTATTAACGGGCAGGACAATGGTTTCCATCAGGTGGGTCGCTGAAGCATTGGGCGCTAATGTGGAGTGGGATGAGGATTCCCGGGCAGTCTGGATTAACAATTTGGCGGTTGCACAGCGCTTGAGATCTCTTGAGCCAGAACAACCTCAAAGAAATAGAAGATGATTGGAATTCCAAACAGGTCAAGCAATTTCTTGAAAACAATGAGCTTTCTGCCATTAAGGATTTACAAAATAAAGGTAAGAGTGTCTCCTTTGAAGTAACTAGTGAAGACGACTCATGGACACGACCGGTTTATTCCGAAGCATGGCACAGTACATTTATGGGAGGTAAGTTCAGTGATATTTCCTTACTTGTTAGCTATGCTAAGCGGAATGCCTTTGTTTATACCGGAGGTTTATCAGAAGGGTCAGGGCTATACTATAGATTAGGTTTTCCCGAAGACCGGAATAAACCTATAGGTGGCTCTTTTCTTCCCAGTGAGGCCTTTGAGTTGCTGTAGGGTCCATTTCCCATTTTCATATATAGCCTTGTATTTCGGAATAACAGCCCCTAAATTTCCAAACCAAGACGTTGCCGAGATAATTGCTTCATTTCCTTCATATTTATCCACTGAAACATACAGTAAAGTGCCATTTAAAGTCCGTCTTAGACGGCCATTCTCATCATATTCAAACTCTATTATCTAGCACCCGCCAGATACCATCTTCCGGCTTGTATAAAGTAACTTTATGTATTTCTTTTCCTTGGGCATCAACAAATCTCACCGTTACCGTGCCATCAGGATTCTCTATGGTGACAGCCTCTCCCAGGGGAGCATCAATACTTGCTCCTAATCCTGAAACACGGGCTACCTGCTCGGCATCGGCCCGCCAGGGTTGATGACCACCCAACTGCCAACCGAGATTTTCCGGTTCCAATTCACCGCTGGTTATCCGCCAGCCTTCGGCTGTTTCACGGACAGTAAAGAAACCTGTGTAATAGAAAATGCCTGTGCGGGGCTTTTCGCCTACGGTTTCGAGATGTTTGGTTTCCACAAAGAACCGGGGCTGGCCGTTTTCTTCGCCAGCAGGAAGGAGTTTGATTAATTCCACGTTGGCGGTGTTTTGCCACGAGGTAAGAAATTGATCGTAGCTATTCTTGGCCTGCCATTCCGTGCTCCAATAATTGTAAGCGACCTGGTATGGTTCCAGGCTCATGCTTACAGGGCCACCATAATACAGGGCGTCAAAATAGGCCTGCAAAGCCATTTCCGGGGTGGTGATTTTTTCAGGCACCCGGGGGTAGTATTTGGCCCTCGCCGGTTTCTGTTCGGTCAACCGTGTAACTGATTGCAACATCTTGATTCTTTCGCCAGGAGAACTCCTCCCATCCAGGGTGTACCACGTTTTGCCGTCATAAGTCCAACTGGCTGTGACATACATGGGATTACCCAACTGGTTGACGCGAAGCTTGCCCTGAACAGCCCCCGGTACCAGGTTCTTGTCATCCGGCAATGCCTGAATAATTTCCCTGGCAACCCGGATACCGTCTTGTTCCGCATGACCGACGGCAAAGAATTCCCAGTTGCCTTTTGACCAGGTAATCTCCATTCCATTTTCATAGGAGTTGGCCACTATCCCGTCTATTTGCACTGTTCCTGAAGGTTTGGCAAGGAGCTGTTCCTCGGTAGGATCAGGAGAAAAGGAGTTCTCGGAAGCTGAGATAAAAACTACGCTATCGGCCATAGAAATAGGTCTAGCGGTTTCCGATAAGTTAGGATTATCTACTTTTATAACTGTCAATCGTCAAATTAAAACAATTGCGATTTTCGCTTTAAAATAGGGTAAAAAATACGAAAAAAGTACGGGATTCTTAAAT
>JANLFJ010000075.1 GCA_024655825.1 Peptococcaceae bacterium
TATTGTTGCGGCTGAACTAAAGTGGCGTAAAGCTGACGGAATTGCCTGACCGAGAATTGCTGTAAAAGATGACCGTTGTTCCAGACAAAACAATAATGATAAGATGACTGTAAAAATGCAATAACGGAGGAACGGTTGTGGAGAAGTACAAGAAAATTGATGAGAAGATTGGTGAAGGGTACAAATTACTTGAACGTGGCCAAACTATCAAGGCTTGCGATGTATGGCTAGATGCCTGGGAAGATACAAAAACCGTAATGGCTACAGATAAGGTCAAAGACTTACCCACCCTGCAAGAGAAATATAAGTGGACAGAATTTGTAATGAACTATGTGCAGGATCTTGACGAGCAGTTGCACAACGCGGCAATTGAGAAACCCCAGTATCTCTCTAAACGAATTAGATATTGTGAGGAACTCCTTGAGTTATGCGGCGATAAGGATGAACTGATAATCGAGAACACCCGTCGGTCCATAGCGGAATCTCATTATGCCCTAGGCAACAAGCAAGAATGTGACCGGCTTTTTAGGATGTGGCTGACCGAGGACCCGGCCTGGGGCTGGGGCTACATCGGCTGGGCAGATTGCTATCGCTACGGCACCAAAAATATCGAACCCGACAATGTAAAGGCTGAGGAGATTATCAACAGTGCCCTAAGGGAAAAAAACCTGAGAGGCAGGGCTGACGTAGTAGACAGAGCCATAGAAATATATACCGCTTTGGGCAAGAACCAACAGGCAGCAGAACTTGAAAAAGAGCTTAAAGAATTAAGGACAGCCTCCAAAGGCAAGGCTGTAGCAAACACTCCGGTTACTGTAATTAAGATTGGGCGCAATGAACCCTGTCCTTGTGGCAGCGGTAAAAAATACAAAAAGTGCTGCGGGAAATAAGTGCTTATGATCTGTCTTGCAAAATACAGGTTGATTTTAGACAAGGATAACAGCAACAAATACTATGTTAAAAGCGAAGAGAACAGCATCTGTCCGGTATGCGGCTGTTGTGAGCTTAAAGTAATCGGCAGCAGAAAGCGAGGCGCTCTCCAGGGAGACGGTGAAACAATCGTGCTGATCATTCGTCGGCTTCGCTGTAGGAACTGCCGCAGAATCCACCATGAACTGCCTGACATCCTTGTGCCGTACAAACGATATACCGGCACAGTTATTGAAGCCATAATTGACGGCACCGTAACTGAGGTTTGCTGTGAAGACAGCAGCATTTTCAGGATTAAGAGATGGTTTGCTGAGGCTTCAGGATATATTGTTGGATGCCTGTCTGCAATAGCTGCCCGGCTGGGTTTTGAGACAAAATTAAAAAGCGGTTCGTCCCTTCAAAGAATTAAAGATCTGGTGGGTGAAGCAGCAGGCTGGCTGGCCAGAGTTGTCCGGACCATGGTAAATACAAATAACTGGCTGCATACCCGTTTTGCCTTTTTGTCCTGATAGACAGGATATACACTCATGCTAGATTCCGAATATTGAAGGAGGTAATCTGGCATGAAAGACCAAAAAAAGGCAGAGGACATTGCCACTTATCGAGTACAGCTGCTCTCTCCGCTTCTCACTGAAGGGTTGGACCCTGCCAAAGCCAAACAGATTAAAGAACAAATCTGTGAGCAGGCTGGAATTTCAGAACGTACTCTACGCAGATACCTGGCCGAGTACAAGGCCCATGGCTTTGCCGGACTAAAACCCAAGGGTAAAGCCCAGAACAAAGCCGAAGAAGCGATTCCTGTACATATCTTGGAACAGGCCATCTTACTGAGGCGCGAGGTTCCCAAACGCAGTGTGGCTCAAATCATCCAGATTCTAGAGTGGGAAGGCTTGGCCCAGCCAGGACAAATTAAGCGGAGCACCCTGCAAGAAAAGCTGGCTGAACGAGGATACAGTGCCAGGCATATGCAGATGTATATGAGCACAGGTGTCGCAAGCCGGCGGTATCAGCAGAAATATCGCAACAAACTGTGGCATTCGGACATTAAATATGGACCCTACTTGCCTATTGGCGTAGATGGTGCCAAAAAGCAGGTATTCTTAGTGACTTTTGTTGACGATGCTACCCGGTTTGTGCTTCACGGTGAGTTTTATCCAACGTTAGATCAGGTGATTGTTGAAGATTGTTTCCGCCAGGCTATCCAAAAATATGGAGTGCCTGAGGCAGTATTCTTCGACAATGGGAAACAGTATCGTACAAAATGGATGAATCGTGTCTGCGCCAAGATGGGCATCAGGCTGCTGTTTGCCAGGCCCTTTGCGCCAGAATCGACTGGGAAGGTAGAAAGATTCAACCGGGTGGTTGACGCTTTTCTTAGCGAAGTCGCCTTGGAGAAACCACAAACATTAGACAAACTCAATCAACTGTTCTGGGTCTGGTTAGAGGAATGTTATCAAAACAAGCCCCACTCTGCCCTGGAGGGCAACACCAGTCCGGCCAGTGCCTATCGCAGCGATAAGAAAGCCCTCAAATTCCTGGACCCGGAAACAATAGCCAACGCCTTTTTGCATTGCGAAGAACGCAAAGTTGACAAGGCCGGATGTATAAGCTTTCAAGGGAAAAAGTATGAAGTAGGGCTTAGTTTCATCGGCTGTACCGTGGATGTGATTTATGACCCTGCTGACATTACTGAACTGACCATCGAATATGAAGGGCATACCCCCTGGAAAGCCCGCGAATTGGTTATCGGAGAAAAAGTTGGTCAGCGACCGAAGCTGCCTGAACATCTAGGGACAAAACCTGCCGAATCCTCAAGGCTCTTAGCTGCAGCTCTGGAGAAAAATCAACAACGAATCGAACAACAGACTCCTGCCGTTTCCTACAGAACCGTAAGAAAGGCAGGGGAATAAAATGTTTGAACCTTTCTATGGGCTATCACACACTCCGTTTTCCCGAGATATCCCAACGGACCAGTTGTATCAATCACTTATGCTGGAAGAGACTTTAGGCCGTCTGAAATACGCTGCAGAGCGTCAGTTATTTGCCGTTGTTACCGGTGACTGTGGAACCGGCAAGACAACTACTATACGTCTATTCAGAGACTCTTTAGACCCAGCTAAATTCATGGTGCTGTATTTAGCAGATTCCAAGCTGACACCCAGACATTTCTACAAGGGGCTCTTGGAGCAACTAGGCTGTGAAGCCAAATTCTATAGGGGTGATGCTAAACGTCAACTGCATCGGGAAATTGAGCTTATGCGGGGTATCCAGCATCTTCAGCCGGTTGTCATTGTGGATGAAGCCCATCTTTTGGATAGAGAGATGCTGGAGGAGGTCAGATTTCTCCTCAATTTTAAAATGGATGCCCAAAGTCCCATGGCTCTGATCTTAGTTGGGCAAAGTGAACTCTGGGAAAAGTTTAAACTTCAAGCCTACGCCGCCATCCGGCAGCGCATCGATCTTCAGTGTAAACTACCCCACTTGGATAGAGCTCAAACAGGCGACTACGTAAAACGGCATCTTGCTTATGCCGGTACTGATCATGACATATTTTCAGATAGCGCTTTGGATGAGATATTCCGCTTCTCCAGTGGTGTACCCAGGCTGATAAACAAACTCTGTACTCACTGCCTCTTATATGGAGCCCAAAATGGCCGCCGGATCATTGATGATCACATGGTTAAGCTGGTTATCCAGGGTGAATTGTCATGAAGCAGCAGTGGTGCAAGATGACATACAACCATGTACAAGACCGCTGGATGGTGGATGTGGGAGGCCGCAGTTATGAACTCCATTGTGGTGAAGGGTTTAATCTTTTACTTGGTTCAATGAGCATTCCTTGCCGGATAGAGTACGATCAACAGTGGTATGTGATTATGCCGGGAGCACGCTTCAATTTGCGGAAAGGTAATTGGTACAAGGTAAATATCTAAGGTTGTCCGGGGAAAGGTAGCAGTTGTTGTCATCCTTCCCCGGATAATTGGCCAGATTTTCGTCACATTCCGGACATCTAACAACATCAATTACAGGACATTATGAAGCGTCAGTAACA
>JANLFJ010000076.1 GCA_024655825.1 Peptococcaceae bacterium
GTGTTCCTTCCATCGCTTGGGCCGCCGGGCTTGCCGGGCATCGCAAAAATCTCTACGGAACTGTGTTCAATATAAATTTTAAGCGCCCTGTTAGGGCGCTTGAGAATAGCGTTGGAACCTCTTGTCAATAAGGGATGCTCCTTGATTCATTTAATTTCGACTGTGGCCCCTGCTTCCACCAGCTTAGCCTTGACTGCCTCGGCTTCTTCCTTGCCCACTTTTTCCTTAACAGGTTTGGGAGCGCCGTCCACCAGGTCTTTGGACTCTTTCAAGCCCAAGCCGGTCAGTTCGCGGACGACTTTGACCACATTAATCTTCTTCTCGCCGGCGGCAACCAGAATAACGTCAAATTCGGTTTGCTCTTCTTCCACAGGAGCCGCAGCAGCGGCGCCCGCGGCAGGAGCAGCAGCAACAGCAACGGGAGCGGCGGCGGACACCCCGAACTCCTCTTCGAATTTTTTGACAAGCTCGGCAAGTTCCAGCACGGTTAAACCTTTTACCGCTTCAATGATCTCATTAATTTTTGACATCCGTATTTTTCCTCCTTAAAATTTTTCAATGGGTTGTTGCCTTATTCAAGCCCCTTCCCTGGCCTTCCTGAGAGCCTCCAGGGCATAGCCGAATTTGCGGAGCGGGCCTTGAAGCACATTTGCCATCCCGGCAAGCGGGCTCTGGAACGCTCCCAGTACCTGAGCCAGCAAAACCTCGCGGGAAGGAAGTTCAGCCAGTGCTTTTATGCCGTCTTCGGTAATGATTTTTTTCTCCAGTATCCCGCCCTTAACCGCCAGTTTGTCGTTAGTTCTCGTGAATTCCAGCAGCACTTTTGGCGCCGCCACGGCATCATCCAGGCTGAAAGCCCAAACCGTGGGACCTTGCAGCAGCGGGTCAAGACCGGTAATTCCCGTCTCGTCAGCCGCTCTTTTTACCAGCGTGTTTTTTAAAACTTTAAAATCCACACCGGCATCCCTCAGCCTGGCCCTCAGGTCTGTTGCCTGCGCCACAGTAAGCCCCCGGTTTTCGAGAATAACCACTGACTGGGCACGGTCAAACCTTTCTTTAATCTGTTCCACTATTTGCTTTTTTTCTTCGAGGCTGCCCAACCAGTAACGCCTCCTTTCGCTAATAGAATAAAGAACCCCCGCAGAGACGGAGGCTATATTACCTTTCGGAAACCCGTTGGGGAACCAAAAGATGATGGATCAACCTCGGCAGGCCTCGCAGCGTGAGTTTAAGCACCGGGCACCTGCTGTCTGCGGTCTTTTGTCATTAAGTTTTTTAACATAAAATGCCCAAAAAGCGTTCAGAGCAGTTTAAGCGGGTTGAGCTTTATACCAGGTCCCATGGTGGAAGAAATAGTGACGCTTTTGATGTACTGCCCTTTGGCCCCCGGCGGCTTGGCTTTGTTTATTGCCTCCACGATAGTCTGGAAATTTTCCATCAGCTTTTCAAGGTCAAAGGACGCTTTTCCGATAGGAGCGTGGACAATACCAGTCTTGTCTACCCGGTATTCAACTTTTCCGGCCTTGATTTCTTTGACGGCCTTTTCAATGTCGAAAGTCACTGTCCCCACTTTGGGATTGGGCATCAATCCCTTGGGTCCCAAAAGCTTACCCAGCTTTCCCACCATTGCCATCATGTCTGGGGTGGCTACGGCAACTTCAAAACCGAACCACCCTTCCTGGATTTGGGCCACCAGATCTTCCGCGCCGACAAAATCCGCTCCGGCTGCCTCCGCTTCCTTAGCCTTTTCTCCCTTGGCAAACACCAGCACTTTACGGGTTCTCCCCGTCCCGTGCGGTAAAACGACCGCTCCGCGGACCTGCTGGTCGGCATGGCGCGGGTCCACTCCCAGCTTGAAGGCAATTTCCACAGTCTCATCGAATTTGGCTTTGGCCAGTTTTTTAACCAGCTCCAGGGCTTGCCTGGGTTCATACAAATGGTTCCTGTCAACCTGTTTCAGCGAGTCTGCATATCTTTTACCTGGTGCCATTTTACATCCTCCTTTGTGGTTATGGCGGAATCTCTCCTTATGGAGACTCCTCCCACTATCAAACGACAAGGCGTTTGAAGTTATCCCTTAACAATTTCAATACCCATGCTCCGGGCCGTGCCTTCAACCATGCGCATAGCCGCCTCTAAAGATGCGGCATTGAGGTCGGGCATCTTCAACTCGGCAATTTCCCTTACCTTGGACAGCGGCACCTTGGCTACTTTTTTCCGGTTAGGTTCGCCGGACGCGGTTTCGATGCCTGCCGCTTTCTTTAAAAGAACCGACGCTGGCGGAGTTTTACAAACAAAGGTAAATGAACGGTCCGCATAAACCGTTATCTCAACAGGAATTATCAACCCTGCCTGCTTGGCTGTTCTTTCATTGAATTCCTTGCAAAACTGCATAATATTGACACCATGCTGGCCTAGAGCAGGCCCGACAGGCGGCGCCGGAGTCGCTTTGCCAGCAGTACACTGCAGTTTTATAAAGCCGATAACTTTCTTGGCCATTTATTCAGTATACCTCCCTTGGTTGATATGTGCTCACACTGTCTTCTGGGCCTGGCTAAAATCTAGTTCCACCGGGGTTTCACGCCCGAACATACCCACCAGGACCTTTATTTTTCCTTTATCCGGGTATATTTCTTCGACCGTGCCAATAAAATTCTGGAACGGCCCCGAGATAACCCTGACGCTTTCGCCTACACTAAAAGTCACCTTGGGTTTAGCCTCTTCCAGCCCCATATGCTTGAGTATGTGCCTGATTTCTGTTTCCTGGAGGGGGATAGGTTTTGACCCCGTGCCAACAAAACCTGTTACGCCGGGCGTGTTCCTCACAACATACCAGGACTCGTCGGTAATAATCATTTCGACCAGGACATAACCAGGAAAAATCTTGCGTTTGGCAATTTTTCTCTTGCCGTTTTTGATCTCTATTTCATCTTCCATCGGGACAAGTATGCGGAAAATCTTGTCGCCGACATTCATGGATTCAATGCGTTTTTCCAGGTTAGTTTTTACTTTATTCTCATATCCTGAATATGTGTGAATGACGTACCAGTTTTTTTCCATAAAACAAGGGACCCTATCGGGGCAATAGGACCCTCCCTCCTTATTTTATTCAATGATAATATTCATCAGATAGCTGACACCCGAATCAAAAATCCAGATCACGGCCCCGACAAGCGCAACAGAAACAAGGACAATGGTAGTATAGGAAACCACTTCTTTTTTGTTAGGCCAGTGCACCTTTTTAAGTTCGGTGACGACTCCCCGGTATTGTTTTTTTATTCGATCGATGAGGCCTATTTTTTCGCTCTTGGCCACGCTCATTTTTCACACACCCTTAACAGTATATATCATAACCTTGCCAGCGAGAAACCAAAACAAATCCGGATCGGTTTTATTTTGTTTCTTTGTGTAACGTATGCGTCCGGCAGAATTTGCAGTATTTTTTCATCTCCAGGCGGTCGGGATTAGTTTTCTTGTTCTTGGTCGTGTTATAGTTGCGCTGCTTGCATTCTGTACAGGCCAGGGTTATGGTCACTCTCATCGTCGCCACCTCCAATATTGCCACCGGGCGGGTATTATATCCATGACAGTACTTAATATTATCATATGCCTTTTTGCGTGTCAACACAAACAGAGCACTCTTTGTGTTTGTTCTGTGATAATGTCACCCTCGTACCCATACCAGTATTGCAGGAACGGCCTTCCACCGCCAAGCGTGCGCCCATGCCGGGCGCACCACGTAAAATAATCCGGCTTTTGGTATTACCAAAAGCCGGATTATTGTTAAGAACACAAGTCTTACTCGATGATCGCGGTCACGACGCCGGCTCCGACGGTGCGGCCGCCTTCACGAATGGCAAAGCGCAGC
>JANLFJ010000077.1 GCA_024655825.1 Peptococcaceae bacterium
ACTCGGGCAAATATATTTGATGTTCTTGCCATAATGAACACCTCCTATTCTGATATTATTATGCCCGATTGTATTGCGGAATGCAATCGGTTAGCTAAAATGTTATAGAATCAACAGCCCACGTTCGTCTCATAGACGCTCGCACCCATATCGCAGCCGCAGCGAATCGCACGGTCAAGAGCCATGATCAGTGCCACCGCACCGTCAATCCGCTCGGTGCTTTTCTCTTTATCTGGCTTAATATTTCCGGCGGGATCAGTGCGGATAAAAATATTATCCATCATCCAGCGCAGAACCGGATGGCCGCCATGGGCTATTTTTTCTTCCAGTGTCAGTTTCTGTAATCTTGCGCATAAAACAGTACTGGCAAGAAGGATTTCTTTGCACAATCGTTTTCTAAAAGATGATCCCCAACCCTCTCCAATTTGCTAAAATATTTGCAGTTTCTTTGGGGAGGTTATTATTTTGCAAATTCCTTGGATTCTGCCAGTTAAGCTATCAACCTATGCAAAAGACAGATACTCAGTGGTTTTCCCTGTACTAACTAAATGCCCCTGTTGCCATTCTGCAGTCAAACTAAAACGACATGGCTTCTATGAACGCAATGCCCTGGCCGGCAAACGGTGTTACCGTATCTGCATCTGCCGCTACCTGTGTCCTGCCTGCTTAAAGACGATATCTCTTTTACCTTGGTTTCTTCTGCCATATTTCCAATACAACCGCAACACCATTTTAAAAAGCCTGCGGGAGCGTTTCCAAAAAACAACTACTGCCATTGGGCGCCAGCTAGCCGCCTTTTACCATAAGCGATTCTTAGCTAATATCCCCGCCATCGTTAGCGCCCTAAGAGAACAGCACTGGCGAGAGCAACTTCCGGCAGATAAAAATAAAGGGGCCATAAAGATAGTCAACCGGTTAAACTCCACTTGAGCAAGTGAAACGACCTTGGCAGAGGTCAGTAGTTTATCCAACCGGGTCTTGGCTAACTTTATGGCAAGATCATTTTAACATAATTCCACATCCATTCGGCAAATTTATTTGATCCACACAATATTTGCGTGGTGGTAATGGCCCTTTTCCCATATAATTTTCATCGTGGGGTTAACCGGTTATCCTCCAATACTCTACTCTATTGGAGGTGCGAAATGGCTTTGAACGAAGAACAAAAAATGGAAGTCGCTCTTTTTCGCTTTGGCCTGATTGCTCCCCTGCTAAACAACCAGGTGGATGATCCAAAGGCCTACCTGGAGCGGATTTCCAGTCTGGTACACGATGTCCCTTACTACGGGAAAAAAGAATACTGTGAAAAAACCTTTCGCCGTTGGCTTTGGGACTACCGCAAAAACAACCTGGAAGGGCTCAAGCCCCAGAACCGTAAGGATAAGGGCAGCTCAAGGGTGATTTCTGAAGTACTTGCTGAGAAAATTATTGCTTTCAGACATGAAAACCCGGGCTTGAGCGTAATGCTTCTTTATGACCAAATGGCTAAAGATGGGCTCATTTTGCGCTCTAAGGTTTCTTATCATTCGGTCTACCGTTTTCTCAAGAAGAAAAACCTGGCCAAGCCACTGGTGGACAAGGTTGTGGCTAAGGACCGCAAGCGCTTTGCCTACGATGAGGTAAACCGGATGTGGCAGGGTGACATGATGGCGGGACCTTATGTGTTGGTTAATGGCAGGAAGAAGCCCACTTATCTTTTTGCCTTTATCGATGACTGCTCCCGCGTGGTTACTTTCGCCCAGTTTTCTTTCGAACAAAATTTCGAGGTCATGAAAAAAGTCTATATTGAGGCGGTTATACGCCGGGGTATTCCCAAGATTGTCTACCTGGATAACGGGAAGGTTTACCGCTCGCAATTGTTTCACTTGGCCTGCGCTCAAATGGGCACCACGGTTTCCCATACCCAGCCTTACGACGCTCCTAGCAAGGGGAAAATTGAACGTTTCTTTCGCACGGTAAGAGAGCGTTTCCTGCCCCTCCTGTCTTATCCGGTAACTTCCCTGGATGAATTGAACCGTGCTTTTGGCAAGTGGTTGGAGGAAGACTACCACCGCCGTGTTCACTCATCCCTGGGCATGTCACCCCTGGATAAATACTTAAGTTTGGTAAACCAGGTTAAGTTCGCGAGGAAACCGGATTTGATCCGGGAGTTATTCTTAAAAAGGGAATACCGCCGGGTGCACAATGATGCCACTGTTTCCATCGGAGGCAGGCTCTTCGAGGTACCGTCCACCCTGATTGGCCAAAAGGTGGAGGTACGGTTTGAACTAAACGACTTAAGCAAGATATTGATTTACACCAATGACAAATTTGTAGGTCAGGGATTACCGGTTCAATTGGCGGATAACGCTAGAGTGAGGCGCAAGCGCAGCGAAAATGATACTTCCCCGCAGGTATTATCTTTTCATACGGCCCTTTTGCAAAAGGAGAGTGGTAGGTGATGTTTACCGCTTTCTACTCCCTGGCTACCAGGCCTTTTACGAAGGATATCAAAGCAGGGGATTTGTACCTGTCATCCTCACACCAGGAACTCCTGGCCCGGCTTAATTATCTAAAAGACAGCCGGGGTATTGGCATGGTGGTAGGCGAAGCGGGTTCGGGTAAAACTTCCGGGCTGCGTGCCTTTGTGGTTTCCCTCAATCCTTCTCTTTACCGGGTGGCTTACTTCCCGCTTTCTACGGTTACTGTTACGGATTTCTACCGGGGGCTGGCTTTTAGTCTGGGCCTTGAGCCGGCTTTTCGCAAGGTGGATCTATTTAATCAGATTCAAGAGGCGATTCAAAATAATTATTCCGGCAAGAAAGTTGTTCCGGTGATTATTCTGGACGAACTGCAACTGGCCAGTACGAAGTTTTTCAGTGACCTCCATTTGTTATTCAATTTTTCAATGGACTCGGAGAATCCGTTTGTCCTGGTACTTTGCGGGCTGCCTGCCTTGGCGATTAAAATGTCGTTAACCCATAACCAGCCTTTAAGTCAAAGGTTAATTATGCGTTTCAAAATGTCACCTCTTTCTAAAGAGGAAACAAAAAACTACTTGGAGCACCACATGCGCAGAGCCGGCGCTAATTACCCCATCTTTTCAGATTCTGCCGTGGAAGCTATGGCTACGGTGAGCCGGGGCTGGCCACGTTTGGTGAACAACCTGGCAACGACCAGCTTAATCTATGGTTGCCAGAAGGGGCTTAAGTACATTGATGAGGAAGCTGTAAGACAGGCTGCTGTTGAATTAGGCTTTTGATCATTAATTATTCTTTTTGGGCCGTCTTAGGTGCTGTGGTCAGTGTGGGCAACGCAGTAGCGTTGTCCAAGCCCTGTGGACAACCCCAAAAAGGGTTTGTCCACAGGGCGGCACTGTCCACAGGAACTCCTGCATCCTGAAGGAGTTTCGTAACCTTATTTATTGTGCAAGACATATAATGTGCAATTCTAAAAGTATGTTGGACAAAATCTATGCAAATTTTGCAGTTAAAAAGGAGTTTTTAGCCTAAATTATTGTGTAAATGACCGAGACAAAAAATCTGCAAAGTTACAGTATCAGCTAGCTCCCTGTCTCCACCTCGAGTCGCTCCCCGTGCGGGGGCGTGGGTTGAAGCCTGTGGACCCAGAAGATCCCTGCATTTCAGGATCTCGGAGATTATGGTAACGGTAACGCCGTCTTTGTACAAATCTTTGATCATGAACACTTCCTCCAT
>JANLFJ010000078.1 GCA_024655825.1 Peptococcaceae bacterium
ATTCAAAAAGCCTGGGGCCATCAAACTGCCGGGACAAGCGGGAGTTTGGTGGCCTTCAACTAAAGATTCATGCAAGCTTACGAGGAGGCAATAAACATGTCAACACAACTGATGATCATACTTATCTATTTCGCACTGACCATCGCCATCGGCATCTACGCGCAAAAGAGGTCCAAGACCTCCGCCTCATTCCACGGAGCGGGTCTCGGCGTCCTGATGTGCGTTGCGGCTGGGACAGGGGAATGGCTGGGGGGGACGTCCACCACGGGAGTGTCCGAATACGGCTATCTCTACGGGCTTTCAGGAGCCTGGTATACCATCGCCAACGGGATCGGGATAGTCGTGCTGGCCATCTTTTTCGCCAAACTGTACCGGAGCCTGGAAACCGTGACCGTGCCTGGGATCATCGAATCCTTTATCGGGGTGGACGCGCGGGTTGTATCCAGCGTCATACTGACTTTCGTCATGATCGCCGTCGGCGTCTCACAGATGATTGCGGCTGGTACCCTGGGGGTCAGCGTCCTGGGACTGAGCTATGACGCCTCCGTGATCATCTTTGGGATAGGCTTCATAATCTATACCCTGGCCGGGGGAATGAACGCCGTGGCCTACACCAACATCTTGCACCTGGTTGCCATGTATGGTGGGATATTGCTGGCCATTTTTCTGGCCGCCGGGGACATTGGGGGTTTTAGTGCCATCTTCAGCGGTCTTCCGGCCAAATACACCGAGTGGTTCAGCATCGGCCCGTCAAAAGTATCCTCCTGGATAATCGCCTCCATCCTGGGGGCCTGTACGGCCCAGGCCGGTATCCAGCCGATCTTGGCGGCCAAAGATGTAAATGTGGCCAAAAAAGCGGCTTTCATCACCGCGCTGGCGGTGGCGCCTTTTGGGATACTGACCGTCCTTTTGGGGATGGCGGCCAAGATAAAATTTCCCGCACTGGCCAATGCCAAGCTGGCCCTGCCCACCCTCATGATGAGCCTGCAGCCCGTGGCCGGTGGGATAGTCCTGGCGTCCATCATGGCAGCGGTGCTGTCGACCGTCTCGCCCATCATCCTGGCTTCGGGGACCATGATAACCAAGGATATATATCAAAGGGTCCTCAGGTCTAACGCCACCGATGCCGAAGTATTAAAAATGTCTCGCCTGACGACGGCCCTGGCCGGTGTTGTCTGCATAATCCTGGCGTTAATAATGTATGGCAGCGCCAGGGTGCTGGACATCGTTTACTTTGCATATTCCCTGAGGGGTTCCCTTTTTGTGGTTCTGCTCTTTGGGATTTACTGGCGGAAGACCTCATCCCGGGGCGCCATCTGGGCCATGGTATGCACCGGGGTGGTGGGCATATTCTGGGTATCCTACAAAGCCGTGGCTGGACATTTTCCCATTCACCCGGGTTTCAGCGAAACCTACGCAGCCATCCTTGTAGCCGCTGTTTGCACCTTTGTCTTCAGCCACATATTTCCGAAAAAAACGAAATATACGGAGCTGAACAAAAATGATTAAAACCTTCGCCGACATGATCAAAGCAGTAAAACAAAAAGAACCTAAAACCATCGCAGTTGCGGCAGCCCAGGACAAGGGAGTCCTAAGCGCGGTTGACAGCGCCTGCCGGCAAGGCATAATCAAGGCCATCCTGGTTGGGGACAAAAGCGAAACCGAAAGAATAGCCAAGGTCATCGGTCTGGACCTGGCAAAATTTGAGATAATAGATATCCGTGACAAAGAAGAGGCCTGCCTGAAGGCCGTGGAACTGGTGCATAACGGCCAGGCTGCCCTGCCCATGAAAGGCTTTGTGGATACCGAGATGATACTGAAAGCTGTCCTGGACAAAAAGGTCGGGCTGAAAACGGGGAGGCTGTTGAGCCATGTTGGCGTCTTGAGCGTGCCGGGTTACGAGCGGCTGTTTATAATCAGCGATTCTGCCATGACCATTGCTCCCACGCTTTCAGAAAAAGTGGACATCATCAACAATGCCGTGGCGGTGGCCCGGGCTTTGGGGATAGAGGTGCCCAAAGTGGCAGTGATATGCGCCGTGGAAAAAGTCAACCCCAAAATGCCGGCAACCATAGACGCCGAGATTCTCACCCAAATGAACGAACGGGGAGAAATCACCGGGTGCCTGGTCAAGGGGCCGCTGGCGCTGGACAACGCGGTATCCCCGGAGGCGGCGGAACACAAAGGCATCCGTCATCCGGTGGCGGGGCGGGCCGACGTCCTGATCACGCCGGACATCGAAGCCGGGAACATCCTCAACAAATCCATGGAATACTTTGGCTATGCGGAAAAGGCCGGGATAATCATGGGAGCGAAAGTCCCCATCATCCTAACCTCAAGGGCCAGTTCGGACCAATCGAAACTGAACTCCATCGCCCTGGGTGTTCTGGTTGCACAATAAACAACAAGGCAGGAGAAACACATATGGACAAAAAATATCGAATACTTGCCATCAATCCGGGGTCGACCTCGACCAAGGTCTCGGTGTTTGACGACGAAGAAGAATTCTTTACCGAAGTGCTGAGACATCCCCAAAGCGAGACGGAAAAGTACAACACCATCTACGAACAGTTTGGCTTTCGCAAAGAAGTCGTGCTGAAGACCTTAACAGAAAAAAACATCGCGTTGGAGAGCCTGGATGCCGTTGTGGGGCGGGGCGGGAACATGAAGCCCGTGGTTGGGGGGACCTACCAAGTCAACCAGGCCATGCTGGAGGACCTGAAAGTGGGAGTAATGGGACAGCACGCTTCCAACCTGGGAGGGATTATCGCCTATGCAATCGCCCAACCCTTGAATCTCCCGGCCTATGTGGTAGACCCGGTGGTGGTGGATGAATTCGAAGAATTTGCCAGGATTTCCGGCATACCGGAGATCGAAAGAAAATCCAAAGACCACCCCTTGAACCAAAAGGCGACAGCCAGGAAGGCATCCGCCGACCTGGGCGGGGAGTACCAACAGTTCAACTTCATCGTTGCCCACATGGGGGGCGGCATCTCGGTGGGCGCCCACAAAAAAGGCAAGATTGTCGATGTCAACAACTGCCTTGACGGGGATGGCCCCTTTTCCCCGGAGAGAGCGGGTGGACTTCCCGCCGGCTCCTTGATTGACCTTTGCTACTCTGGCAAATACACCCGGGAAGAGATGCGCAAAAAAATTGTGGGCGGCGGGGGACTGATGGCATACCTGGGCACAAACGACGGCCGGGAGGTTTCCAGGAGAATCAAGGCCGGCGACGAGAAGGCCCGCTTGATTTACGAGGCCATGGCCTACCAGGTGGCCAAGGAGATAGGAGCGGGAGCTGCCGTCCTAAAAGGCGACGTTGACGCCATTCTTTTAACGGGCGGCCTGGCCTACGACGAGCTGTTCGTCGGCTGGATCAAAGAAAGGGTCGGATTTATCGCCCGGGTGATGGTCTATCCCGGCGAGTTTGAGATGGCAGCCCTGGCTCAGGGCGTGTTGCGGGTCCTGAAAGGCAAGGAAGAGGCCAAGGTTTATGTTTGAGTTTT
>JANLFJ010000079.1 GCA_024655825.1 Peptococcaceae bacterium
TGTTTCAATCCCTTATAGGTAGACTCTGGACCACTTCCAAACTTTTATCATCCTTTTTCCCTTGAATGTTTCAATCCCTTATAGGTAGACTCTGGACCCGCATAACTGATGATCAGCTTACGACCGAGAGTAACCGTTTCAATCCCTTATAGGTAGACTCTGGACGTGGTCCATGCGGTCCATGCGGTCCGGGTATTTCATGTTTCAATCCCTTATAGGTAGACTCTGGACGGCAATGGCTATACTTTCGGACAGCGTCCTATTAAAGTTTCAATCCCTTATAGGTAGACTCTGGACCTTGATCCTGCGTCCCGACGTATAATCCCTGCACAAGTTTCAATCCCTTATAGGTAGACTCTGGACGGGAATCGACGCTGGCGATCCGCTAACGACAAACGAGTTTCAATCCCTTATAGGTAGACTCTGGACAAAATGGCGTAATGCGATACAAAAAATAGAGGAAAGTTTCAATCCCTTATAGGTAGACTCTGGACGTCTCGGGCTATCTCGCTACCCGCGACAATGAGGCCGTTTCAATCCCTTATAGGTAGACTCTGGACAGTGGAAGATTACTACAAAATATTGTTTCTGTAAGTGTTTCAATCCCTTATAGGTAGACTCTGGACATGAATTGTGAAGGCAAAAAGAAATCGAAAAAGAAAGTTTCAATCCCTTATAGGTAGACTCTGGACGTCTCGTCTTTCATTTTTTCACCCCTTTCAAACACCACGTTTCAATCCCTTATAGGTAGACTCTGGACGCTTTCTCGAGCGGGACAGAAAGTCGTTAGCTGGATAGTTTCAATCCCTTATAGGTAGACTCTGGACGGAATTTCTCATCATGATTGGAGAAGCTGGAAAAGAAGTTTCAATCCCTTATAGGTAGACTCTGGACGGAGGAGTGAAAAAAATGGACAAATACAGAGTTTGGGGTTTCAATCCCTTATAGGTAGACTCTGGACTTCTGAACATATGTGACCAATTTTGAAGGATATAAAGTTTCAATCCCTTATAGGTAGACTCTGGACCAAATACTCGAGCACCCAGGGCGGTGTGTATTTAACAAGTTTCAATCCCTTATAGGTAGACTCTGGACCACAGCGCTCCTTGATGTGCTGAGCACGAAAGTCCTGGGTTTCAATCCCTTATAGGTAGACTCTGGACCATACACAAACCGTTTTTCTCCTTTTTACATTTCTAGTTTCAATCCCTTATAGGTAGACTCTGGACTTTTTCACACCACTTCATCACATCTGCACAGCACTAGTTTTAATCCCTTATAGGTAGACTCTGGACACCAGCTTTTTTTGCTTCTTCAAGAAACTTCTGCGGGTTTCAATCCCTTATAGGTAGACTCTGGACGAGCCTGGGACAACATATCTCGAACGAGCGGCGTAGTTTCAATCCCTTATAGGTAGACTCTGGACTTTTCGATCCACCGGAAACAACCCCTGAACAAACAAGTTTCAATCCCTTATAGGTAGACTCTGGACGTAAGTCTGCCAACCTCTTGCCATGCAGTGTCATAGGCTTGTTTCAATCCCTTATAGGTAGACTCTGGACGGATCCCCTGAATTTTCATGCCCTCTTTTCCCGACTGTTTCAATCCCTTATAGGTAGACTCTGGACGCTTGCAAAACGCTTTTGTAGCGGTTTTTACATGTGTGTTTCAATCCCTTATAGGTAGACTCTGGACAAGCAACCGCAAACGTGAGGCTTCAGGTGTTTTACGAGTTTCAATCCCTTATAGGTAGACTCTGGACTTTCCCCGATGATGTTCCATCCAACGAATCCCTCGGGTTTCAATCCCTTATAGGTAGACTCTGGACTCACGCAAGGGAAACGATGTACATCTATCATAATGTCGTTTCAATCCCTTATAGGTAGACTCTGGACTTTGTAGACCCGATAGGTACTGTAATCCATCCTCGAAGTTTCAATCCCTTATAGGTAGACTCTGGACCGTGCGTATGCCTGGCCGATGAAATCGAGTTTTTCGGTTTCAATCCCTTATAGGTAGACTCTGGACTTGGCTCGGGCACTCAATGTGGTGAGGATGATAGTAGTTTCAATCCCTTATAGGTAGACTCTGGACACGCACCTGCGGAAACATTTCCCGAGAGGATTCAGAGTTTCAATCCCTTATAGGTAGACTCTGGACCTGTCGTATGCGCTATGCGGTCGTGCGCAAATCTGGTGTTTCAATCCCTTATAGGTAGACTCTGGACGCATATTCAATTTCTGTCCATGTGGTCATTTTTTCAGGTTTCAATCCCTTATAGGTAGACTCTGGACATAAAAATCTTGGGTACGGTAACCTAATCCGTACTCCCGGTTTCAATCCCTTATAGGTAGACTCTGGACTTGGAAAAAATCCATTCCCAAAAATCATCTAAATTGGTTTCAATCCCTTATAGGTAGACTCTGGACGCCCTCTGGTCGTTGGGGGCATCATACACTACCTCGGTTTCAATCCCTTATAGGTAGACTCTGGACGCAAGCTCATCAACGGTAAATTTGAGTTGTCACGGGGTTTCAATCCCTTATAGGTAGACTCTGGACTTTCAGAACTCATCGCGCCTGTAACCGATAGTTCATTCGGTTTCAATCCCTTATAGGTAGACTCTGGACTTGCTGCTGACTTCTCGGCAGGATTTGCCCTTTTAGGGTTTCAATCCCTTATAGGTAGACTCTGGACTTCGATTGGAGTAAATGGCTTATTGTAATTTGCTGGAGTTTCAATCCCTTATAGGTAGACTCTGGACTGTAATTCCGCTTGATCCACCTGATGACGATGAAAAGTTTCAATCCCTTATAGGTAGACTCTGGACCTCTTCACTGTATCCAAATTTTTTCATTTCTTTTATAGTTTCAATCCCTTATAGGTAGACTCTGGACTGAAAGTACCGCTCTTCAGGATTTAGGTGGTGAAAAAGTTTCAATCCCTTATAGGTAGACTCTGGACCGGCGTAGCGGCCGATTTCGGATGCCAGGTTTTGGTTTCAATCCCTTATAGGTAGACTCTGGACGCGGATGCAAAACGCTTTTGTAGCGGTTTTTACATGCAGTTTCAATCCCTTATAGGTAGACTCTGGACTCACAGCCAACACACCAGGTGATGGCTGTGCCATCACC
>JANLFJ010000080.1 GCA_024655825.1 Peptococcaceae bacterium
GAAACAAAATTGAAATATCTGTTATGATGGCTCAAGGATTATAAGGACAAATTGCATAACACATTTTAAGCAATAATAAGTAAAGATATACCTAAGCGAATTCCATAATTGAAGTAAACCCAGTAATAAATCATCAAAGGGTCGCGGAAGGTTCAGAGCCTACCTATAAGGGATTGAAACTCAGTATACTGCCCATCGCTTTATTAATACGGTAAAGTTCAGAGCCTACCTATAAGGGATTGAAACAGCCATTCGAGCGCTACATGACGAAAGAACGGGGAGGGTTCAGAGCCTACCTATAAGGGATTGAAACTTGCGGGGGCATGCGGATCACTCATCCTTTGGGTCACGTTCAGAGCCTACCTATAAGGGATTGAAACAACCACGTTCGATGCAGTTCTCTACAATGCAAGAGTCGTTCAGAGCCTACCTATAAGGGATTGAAACTTGCTCTTATCACGCATCTCAAAGACCGCCGTGGGGGTTCAGAGCCTACCTATAAGGGATTGAAACGGAAATTGTGGTCCGAAAAATATCATGTTGAATACGGTTCAGAGCCTACCTATAAGGGATTGAAACCTGACCGCCCTACCAGATCGCATGAATACATTTTTCTAGTTCAGAGCCTACCTATAAGGGATTGAAACTTCCGTAAAAATATAATACACAAAATATTTTTCCTTCGTTCAGAGCCTACCTATAAGGGATTGAAACTAATAGATGTCCGCACTCACCCATATGGCATGTATACAGTTCAGAGCCTACCTATAAGGGATTGAAACTCAACTCCACAAAATCATCCAACTTCAATATTATCAATTGTTCAGAGCCTACCTATAAGGGATTGAAACTGTGTATGGTGGGACAATACAAGGCGGAACCCCATAGTTCAGAGCCTACCTATAAGGGATTGAAACTGGGGATTTGACCGTGGGCGATCTGATCGAAGTAATGTTCAGAGCCTACCTATAAGGGATTGAAACGGATTGATTTGCGTCCGAGCTCTCGGGCTACCATTGTTCAGAGCCTACCTATAAGGGATTGAAACCGACCGACACAACTTACGCTGGATACGGTGTCCAAGTTCAGAGCCTACCTATAAGGGATTGAAACTTTTCGTCAGTGCCCCCCCTGAATCAAATCTCAAAAAGTTCAGAGCCTACCTATAAGGGATTGAAACACGATAGTTTGTGTGTGTGTGTGTGTATCGTTCAGAGCCTACCTATAAGGGATTGAAACCAGAGAAATGCGCAGCAGTGCCCGGCTGATCTCTTGTGTTCAGAGCCTACCTATAAGGGATTGAAACACGTAGCAGCCAAAATTCGTGAGAGTGATGTAGAAAGTTCAGAGCCTACCTATAAGGGATTGAAACACACACCCCTTTAAGGGGTTCGACTTGAAAGAATTTGTTCAGAGCCTACCTATAAGGGATTGAAACCGATTCGGTATGGGCGGGGGACGGATTTGCAGAAATGTTCAGAGCCTACCTATAAGGGATTGAAACTCAAGCTATTAGTCTGCTGTAATTCGCTTGCAATGCTGTTCAGAGCCTACCTATAAGGGATTGAAACTCCATACATCACCCTCGAAATTTGATCGAGTGCTTTGTTCAGAGCCTACCTATAAGGGATTGAAACAATTACGTTTCAAAACATAACGATGAACCCCAGACAGTTCAGAGCCTACCTATAAGGGATTGAAACTCGGATCTTCCAAAAATTTTGCTTTTGTTGGTGGTTTGGTTCAGAGCCTACCTATAAGGGATTGAAACTGGACCCTATAGCGCAGAAGTTGCTGAAGTCATCCAAGTTCAGAGCCTACCTATAAGGGATTGAAACAATTTTCTTGAAGTGACTGCGAACGCAAATGTAACAGTTCAGAGCCTACCTATAAGGGATTGAAACGCGTCAAGTACAACTTTCCGTTTTTCGTCACTGCAGAGTTCAGAGCCTACCTATAAGGGATTGAAACTCGCTGGCTTGCAACGTGCTGTCAGTTTTGTTGGTGAGTTCAGAGCCTACCTATAAGGGATTGAAACTCCGCTTCTTCCAACGTGTGGATGTTTTCATCGTAGATTGTTCAGAGCCTACCTATAAGGGATTGAAACCTTCAATGGCTGGCGTAAGAAACCATTGCCATGCCTGGTTCAGAGCCTACCTATAAGGGATTGAAACGGGGTAACGAGGTCTGGAATATACCAATCCATCAGGGGTTCAGAGCCTACCTATAAGGGATTGAAACGAGAAATATTCTGGGCAGAAGTTCGATCAGTTTTTGAGTTCAGAGCCTACCTATAAGGGATTGAAACTTACTAAAGCGATAATGCAGGGATTCGGCGCGAAGGGTTCAGAGCCTACCTATAAGGGATTGAAACCGATAAAAACGGGGAAGTGATTGTTTCCACGGTTCAGGTTCAGAGCCTACCTATAAGGGATTGAAACTTTGTATTTCTCAATCACAGTAGTTGAGGACCCAGCATGTTCAGAGCCTACCTATAAGGGATTGAAACTAATATTTGTAATAATCTTGTGGATAATCTGGATTGGTTCAGAGCCTACCTATAAGGGATTGAAACTAATAATCGGCTCTTGTTTTGATGTCTGGGCCAACGAGTTCAGAGCCTACCTATAAGGGATTGAAACCTACCAAAATATGGCAAGAGCGCAACCCTGTTCACTAGTTCAGAGCCTACCTATAAGGGATTGAAACTCTAAAATTTCGAATTTGTCCTTCAAAACGTCAGGGGTTCAGAGCCTACCTATAAGGGATTGAAACTTTTATAGGTACAGGTACTGGTTTATGGCAGGGTATTGTGTTCAGAGCCTACCTATAAGGGATTGAAACGCGTCTTATCCAGCTCATAAAAGGCAGGCATGTATGTTCACCTCCTGCCTACTTCCAGTTCAGAGCCTACCTATAAGGGATTGAAACTTGTGTGAACCACTGGTTTGGAAATATCAAGGTTCTCCATTCAGAGCCTACCTATAAGGGATTGAAACCACTTTCAATAGACGTTTTCTGCCGCGTCAAAGAGTACCTTAGTC
>JANLFJ010000081.1 GCA_024655825.1 Peptococcaceae bacterium
ATACTCTAAGGTTCAAGGGTTTTCTGCCTTAATTATCTGTTAAACTTGGGTTATAGCATAAAATTGTAATTTTGCCTTCTTCAGCATTGCTCTATCCTTCTACCGAGTAAGAGCCAGAAATAGTCTTCCCCAAATCGCATGGAAATTGAAATTCCATTTACACAAAATTTTTTACACTCCTGATTATTGAAACTGCTGCAAAATATACCGCTGGAACATTGGTTCCACAAAAACGTAACTTCCCCGGGCCGTTTTTTCAATAATTGCTCTGTTAATCAGGTTATCAATGGCCCGTTTAACTTTATTGGGATGAATACCCTCCTGGTAAGTGTTTTCTCCCATCGCAAGCTGGTGCAGGACCCTCCGCACCTGGGGACGGGCGCTTAAATCATCCAGCATTTCGTCGAAGATTGGGGCGAGAGCCAACATCGCCCGGCTGTACCCCAAGCGCACGTAATCATGGGTAAGGACATTATCTCCTGTTTCCAAAAGGGTGTAATAAACTTCCGAACAGAGGAACATGGTATCTTGCGGGTGCCCGCCGGAAAGGAAAACAATTTCTTTTACCACATTCTCATCGGTCCGAATGTTCCTGGAGGCGAATTTTTGGGTGATATAGGGTATCCAGTCGCCTTCAGCTATATAGGGAATGGGAAGCATGGCGGCAAAGCGGTAGAACGCTTCTTTTCTCTCGCTGAAAAGAGTTTGCATCATGCCTTCCTTGGACCCTAGAAAAAGGCAGGTCACGTTCTTTTGCGCCTGGAAATGGGCACGCATCCGCTTGAATATCTCGGTATCTGTCACCCTGCGAGCATCCTGAAACTCGTCGAACATGACCACCATAAGCTTATCATCCCTGGCGGCCAGGATGCCCGGGAGCCGTAAAGCGTAGTCTATGAGTTCATCCTCTGTTTTTTTTTCGGGAAAGCCGAAGGAAATTTCCAGGTCGGCAAGTTTGATGGCAAGCTGCGCTCCGCCAGCTAGGGCTTTGGCTTTGTCCCGTAATATGCTCAAAGTCTTGCTGATTCCGGTCCTGTTTTCCAGGCACGCGTCAATCAAGCTGACAGCAAAATTCCGCCTGCCGGAAAAGCGGAAGAAGTCTACTGCAGCGGTATAAACCTTTTTTTCTTTCAGTCTGCGTAAGACTTCATGGGCCAGAGACGTCTTGCCAATCCGCCGGGGTCCGGCCAGCATCACGCTTTGCCCGTCTAAGAGGCGGTTAACCAAAGAAACTATGAAATCTTCCCGGCCTACCAGGTCTTCTTTGGCAACAGGCCCGCCAAGGGGGAATAGTCCTTTGATCAAAATATCACCCTTCATTTTAACTCACCCCTTTTGTGATATTATATCACGTTTTAAGTGATGTAACACCGCTTTCTAGGCGTGACAAGAAACAAATGTTGCTCTTCTTACACAGCAGCATATTTGCATCAGCGATTTACTGTCATTGGAGAGATAAAGACGGCAAACTCCTAAAAGTCGAAGAGCAGCCTGTTGATGAGAAGGGCAACCCGATTGACCTCAAACCGAGCAAGTAACGCATTAAATGGTAAAGAAGAGTTCACGCCGCTTGTAAAATTAAGCCCAGCGGCGTGAGGAATGAAGCGGCGCGAAGAGGATTTCACGCCGCCCAACAAAAAAGCGGTATGAGCCTAATTGGTTTCCTCTGAAAAACTCCGGGATTTAAAACCAAAAACATCTGTATAGGCTTAAGCTTGCTTATAGAGGGAACCCGCTTGGTTTTGCAGCCCTTCTGCCATGGCGGCAAGCTCCTGGCTGGCGGAGGCGATTTCTTCAATAACGGCAAGCTGCTGCTGGACAGCTTTGTCTACGTCCTTGTTCTGGCTGGCCAACAGCGTGTTTGATTCTTTGAGGGCCTTCAGAATGTCATTTATCTGCCTGGCCGACTCGCTGCTGAACGAGGCCAGTTTTCCTATTTCATCGGCTACGACGGCGAAGCCGCGGCCCGCTTCTCCTGTTCTGGCTGCTTCGATGGCGGCGTTCAATCCCAGGAGTTTGGTTTGTTTCGCTATATCTTGGATGTAGGATACTATTGTGCTGGTGTCCTGTACTTTTTCCAGTGTACGGTTGGCAATCTCATCAAGGGTTTGTCCTGCCGCCGCCAGTTTTTCCGCCTGGGCGGTCAGGTCCTGGATTAAGGAGGCCAAGTGCACGGAAGCTGAGTGCAGGTTGCTTGCGGACGTAAGGATAAATTCCCTGGTGTCTGTTGTCTCTGTGGTGACGATGCAGCCGATTACGGAACCGCTGTCGTCTAGAATAGGGAGCCCGTTAGCAAGATAAGGCACGCCGTAAACAGATTTTTTTTGTGGCACCTCGATACTGATCCGCTTTTTGTCTTTCATGCATCTTTCGGCGACGGTACCTGGGGATATTTTGTCCCCGGCTTTTCTTCCCAGGTCGAGTCTTTCCGCTGGCCAATATGCCAGGTAGGTATCGCCGGCAATAACCGAAATTCCTATGTCGGCGGCAGTTATTTGATTGATGTACGGGGCGACCGCGGCGAAATACTCAAGAACTTTCATCCCTTTGACCTGGCTGGTACTGGCGTTGTTAGATTTCTCATTTGCGTCCTGACTCTCAAGACGGTCATAGTGATTAATACCCTCCATTTTTTGTCACCTCTTCTTATTTCTATTTTTATTGTTATAACGGAAAATTTTGAAAACCCTGCTGTTTTTTATATAACACATTTGTCCCTGGCTAGCAATATTTATATTATTTGAGCTTTTTGCGATGTAAGCTATTTTTATGATTTTCTAATCGCAAATCAAGCA
>JANLFJ010000082.1 GCA_024655825.1 Peptococcaceae bacterium
GTCGGAACGCCTTGGACAAACCCTCGCATCACCAAGACAATGGTCTTGCAACTATAGCGCGTGCCGGACCAAACGGTACCCGTGAACAGATTGAATACTTTGCCACACTTGCGACAGCGGTAGTCGAAGAGTGGATCACGGCTACGGTCGTGAGGCGCCTGGTCTGGCGGTAACGGATGACCGACGGGACATTTCAAACCCTCAGGATGAAGCATGCGCGACAAGTAGTTGTAACATTCTTGTTCGTCTAGTAAATCGGTGATCGGAAATTGCATCATGGGTATCTCTCCCGCTACGTCTAGTTGTAGCAAGAGTATACCAAGTTTCCGCTTCACCTGGAAACCAACATGAGCCAAAGCCAAGCCCGATTATGCTGCCTGCGTGAATATTGCCACCAAGAATGCCCTACGGGAAATGGTATTGCCCGGCCTGCTCAGCATAGCAATCCCGGTTGCGACGGGTCTCATCTTCGGTGCCTGGGCCCTTGGCGCCATGCTGATCGGCGCGGTGGCCGCCGCTGCTCTTTTAGGGCCTTTCTTCAACAACCTCGGTACTGCTTTCGACAACGCCAAGAAGATCATTGAGGAGGCCGGGCACAAAGGCTCCCCTGAACACCAGGCCGCAGTAGTGGGTGACACAGTGGGAGATCCCCTGAAAGACGTGGCCGGCCCATCCCTGCTTATTTTCATGAAACTGATCGGGATGGCATCACTGTTGGTGGCTAACGTAATACGTTAGCAATAATCGGGATAGGGGATAAATCAACGAGGGCTAGGGACCCGGATCCCCAGCCCTCATTAAAAAAGGAGGAGAAGAAGAGATTGCTAGACGGCACGGCCCATGCTGACCTTACGTCAGCCACCTGCCCCTGCAGGTGGGGGTGGTAAGGATGAACCATCGCCTTTGATGGGCCATGCCTTTTGCCTATAATATACTACATTCGATTCCTTTCTGCTGGACGACAACCCTACGATTTCCCTACGCAGAGCTTATGTAAGACGGGCTTCAGCCTGTCCTATGGGAGCAGGGAGGGACTGTTGTGCATAAGCAGCGCAGCCATGGAGGCAAATGGGCCTGGGCTGAAGGCTGGCGAAGCGCCCGCCAAGAGGGCAAAGGTGTACTCAGCTTAAGTTTCAACCTCTCTACTCTGGTGAGAAAACGTCTTTTAAGTTCCAAAGCCTTCACAAGATTCCAGGAAGAGACAGGATTGGGCGACCTGGCCTGGCGGGTAGTATACGCCAGCGATTCGAAGCCGAATCCGCCACCCCTGAGAGAACATCTCGGTCGGTGTCAGGGAACCGTTGTTTTCATCCACGGGTGGGACGGCAGTGGAGCAATTTGGGAGGATTTGCCGGCATTGGTGTGCCAGGCAAACTCCCGCCTGGTATCCATTGTCCCAGATGTCAATGGCTTCGGGGGCAGTCCCTTCCTGGACGAAGTGCCTCGGATCGCACACTGCAGCCCCAGAGGTCTGATCCGGGCAGTAGAGCTGTGGCTCGCGCTGCTAAACATCGGACCAGGCCGTGGACGAATATCCAGGCGCCCCTTGCTCTTCGTGGGACATTCCATGGGTGGGGCGGCTCTCTTTTACAAAACTGAGGCGGGTTGGGAAAATCAGCCCTATGGCTTATGCGCGGTCGCGCCGGCACTGCTGCATAACGACGGCCTGCGGAAAGGGTTGTACGTGACCCTGGGCATGGGCATCGGTGCGGGTTTGCAGCTCGAGTTTTTGGACAGGTTCAAAGACAAGCTGGCCCCCGCGTAGTGCAGGCTTTGATTGAGGGAGCCAGCCAGGCAGTGAAACGCGAGCATCGGCGTATCTTTGCCAATACACCCAAAGGTACCCTGGCGCAAACATTCTACGCCCCGGGAATAGCGGAGGAGAAGGTGCAACGCACCACCTGGGAGAACTTCCGGGTCATTCTGGGTCACCGCGATCGCCTGGTAGGCGTCGCCCCTATGCTGGAATTGCTGGAAAGCCTGGGACTGGGCTCCGACAACATCCGCGTAGTCCTGGGCGACCATTATTTTTTCTCTTATGGGAAGGGTTCACCGCGCGAGCACGCGCGGAACCGGGAGATTCTGTTGGAGGAAATTCTTAATCTTTACGAACGGGTACGGCATAGCTATTTGCCTGATGAACTTTAAGAAAATAATCTGCTAGTCGGGACCCTGAGGGAACCGCGACCGAGGTCGCACCTATAGGGCCTTTGGTCGGG
>JANLFJ010000083.1 GCA_024655825.1 Peptococcaceae bacterium
CAAGACGGGCCGCGCATATCGCATTGTCGCGGGGCTTGACGATTTCTATGCCAGCCGCGCGATGGATGAAGCGGAAAAAGGTTTCGCCAGTCTGTACTCGTGGATGCGCCGCTGCCGGTTAAAACCAATGAAAGAAGCAGCGGAAACGCTGATGCGGCATAAAGACAAAATCCTGGCTTACTTTAAAAACCGTATTACCAATGCCATTTGCGAGGGGATAAGCTCCATGATTCAGGCGGCGAAGCGAAAGGCGAGAGGATTCCGCAACTTTGAGGGCTATGCATCCATGATTTACCTCATCGCCGGAAAGCTCCAACTCGCTGTGCCCAGGCCTTTTTAAATCGACTATCCATTAAAACGGGAGTAGAGCCACTTTGTTCCTACTCTTTTTATTTATATGGACTTCTAAAAGAAAGATAGATTCAAACAACTGTCAAACATTTGTAGATAAACAAGGGTAAACAAAGACAATTAGACGGTTATCTAAAGCCTTTGAGTCCCAATAATATCAAGGGTTTGAGATCAAACATATAAACTGTAATGTCCCCCTTTGTCAAGACACGGAAACGAGAAATATAAGATAGATTCTCCTTTCCGCCCGACCGGGCACTTTTTAAATTGCTTCCTGGGCTAACCAGGGGGGGCAATAGACATCAGATGGGGTTTTATAGCCGAGACTTTGATGGGGTCTTTGCCAGTTATAATCGTCAATATACTCCGAAGTAATTCGCTTTAATTGTCTTGGGTCTTCAAATTCTTCTAGATACAACCGTTCCTGTTTCAGGCTGCGGATAAAGCGTTCGGTTATGGCGTTGTCGGTAAAGCGGCCCCGGCCATTCATGCTGATACGAATAGATTCTTTTTTTAGCAGGTTGATATAGTCGTCACTGGTAAAATGCGAGCCTTGGTCGCTGTTCATTATTTGAGGGTGCCCGTGGCGCCGAATGGCTTCCTTGACACATTCGATAACGAATCCTACGTGGAGGGTGTTGGAGTAAGCGTGCCCTACTACCATGCGGGAGTACCAGTCGATGATGACCACTAGGTACATCCATCCTCTACGCATTCCCACGTAGGTGAGGTCAATTCCCCAGACCTGGTTGGGGCATTCGGCATTAACCCCCCGAAGCAGGTAAGGGTAAATCCGATGCTGCAGGTTACGCCGGCTCAGATTGGGACCAGGATAGATTGCTGTAATTCCCATTTCCCGCATATACCGGATTAGCCGTTTTTTGCCGATAAAAATCTGCTCACCCTTGAGCGCGGCCCGGATACGACGGTATCCGAAGTATGGCTTATTAGTCCAGATACGGTCAATGGCATTCTTAATGCGAATTTCTTCCGGGCCTGGGCCAAACAGCTTTTTGGGTTGATAATAAACCGTGGAACGGCTAACCCCTAGTAATTCACACTGCCGCTTGACGGTAATACCTTCGATTGGTTGTATTAGCTTTTTCTTTGCTTCAGTTCCAAGGCTTTCTGATAGGTTTTTTTTAACCAGACGTTCTCAACGGACAACTGCCCGATCTGTTTAATCAGCTCCTCCTTCTCGGATGCGTGTTCTTTGCGGAGCTTATCCACTTCTGAGATTTCTTTGCTAAAGACGGTAGGCATTTTCTCTAAGAACTCTGCCTTCCACCGGCTAAGCAGATTGGGATGTACTCCGTAATCCGCAGCAATCTGGCTGAGAGTCTTTTCTTCTCTCAATAACTCCAGGACAACCTTGGCTTTAAATTCTGGTGTGTAGTGGTTACGCTTCATGTTTCAATTCTATCTTATTTCGTCTCTTTTTGTGTCCAACTCCTGGGGTCCATTTTATTGTGCTAAACTTTTAAACGAAACTGCGAAGAAAACAATTCGGAGGGTACAGATGAGTGACTACCTTTTTGCGCTGGATATTGGGACGCGTACAGTGATAGGGATTGTCAGCAGACCGTATCAGGGAAGCCTGCAGATAGTATCCCAGGCGATGGTTGAACATGAAA
>JANLFJ010000084.1 GCA_024655825.1 Peptococcaceae bacterium
ATTTATTCTCACCACTTGTCTTCATTCTTGTACAGAGAGACTGGACGATATCTTGATTTACTTTTTAACAACTTTTCTGTTTCAATCCCTTATAGGTAGACTCTGGACTTCGTGTGAACCAACATGTTTTTCATGCATTTCAGGTTTCAATCCCTTATAGGTAGACTCTGGACGATGATCGGGATTGAAAGAAGATTTACCGATACGATGTTTCAATCCCTTATAGGTAGACTCTGGACAACGAAAAAATTGAACGCGAAATGTGGAAAGCCGGAGTTTCAATCCCTTATAGGTAGACTCTGGACGCACAGCTGATGAAAATCATTGCTGCCCTGAAGGGAGTTTCAATCCCTTATAGGTAGACTCTGGACGTTTAGGGCCAATGGCGCTTCTTTCCAACGTTTCCCAGGTTTCAATCCCTTATAGGTAGACTCTGGACCAGGGCGGAACCGATACAAATATTTCGCCAGGAGCTGTTTCAATCCCTTATAGGTAGACTCTGGACCACCGCGCTCATGTCGGTGACTGATCCGTCATCATTGTTTCAATCCCTTATAGGTAGACTCTGGACGTAGGTCTTCTCTTTCACAGTATATCCTCCTTTTTAAGTTTCAATCCCTTATAGGTAGACTCTGGACAAAGCCCGCCGATCAACATAACCAAGCCATCCAAGTGTTTCAATCCCTTATAGGTAGACTCTGGACAAGTACTGTTTTTTATCCCATTGATTTGAATAGAAAGTTTCAATCCCTTATAGGTAGACTCTGGACGTTCACAAGGAGCTTTGGATTCCGAAGAGTATGATTAGTTTCAATCCCTTATAGGTAGACTCTGGACTTATCTTACTGATGAGGACGTTGCCGAGATAAGAAAGTTTCAATCCCTTATAGGTAGACTCTGGACGGTTACATTTGTAAAGGCAAAACATAAGGCAAAACAGTTTCAATCCCTTATAGGTAGACTCTGGACATGCCGTGCGGGACGGTGGAAATGTTGTTTGGTGCTGGTTTCAATCCCTTATAGGTAGACTCTGGACCAGCCAGATCCTTGATGACCTCATCGCCCAGGGCAATGTTTCAATCCCTTATAGGTAGACTCTGGACTGTGATCACCGCCTTAGCCCTTTTTGGAGTACTCAAGTTTCAATCCCTTATAGGTAGACTCTGGACCTATTTGAGGACTTACCACAGAAGTTCCTCGAAGAGGGTTTCAATCCCTTATAGGTAGACTCTGGACAAGTGAAAGGGCAGAGGCAGGTGCATGAACAATTGCGTTTCAATCCCTTATAGGTAGACTCTGGACTTGGATGTCAATATCGTCGGCTCTACCACAATCAACGGTTTCAATCCCTTATAGGTAGACTCTGGACTTTACATTTACTAAAAATCCAATTCCAAAATTCGTCGTTTCAATCCCTTATAGGTAGACTCTGGACATATGCAATGAGTACTATCGGTAGCGGCAAGCAAACAAGTTTCAATCCCTTATAGGTAGACTCTGGACACT
>JANLFJ010000085.1 GCA_024655825.1 Peptococcaceae bacterium
CCATGCGGTCCGGGTATTTCATGTTTCAATCCCTTATAGGTAGACTCTGGACGGCTGATATCTTCACCAGCTGCTTTCATCTTTTGTAGTTTCAATCCCTTATAGGTAGACTCTGGACCGATCTTTTGGGCCGCTCGGATGCTACCAACATGCCGTTTCAATCCCTTATAGGTAGACTCTGGACGGAATCCGGACAGGTGGGTGAAACTGGATCAGTCGCGTTTCAATCCCTTATAGGTAGACTCTGGACAGGGGAATGTACCGGTGTTCATAATTGCCTGATATCGTTTCAATCCCTTATAGGTAGACTCTGGACAGAATACGTATGCCTTAAGGATACTTGCTGTACTGAAGTTTCAATCCCTTATAGGTAGACTCTGGACGAGCCTTCCGCCGGCACGATGTAGCACTTCAGCTCAGTTTCAATCCCTTATAGGTAGACTCTGGACTTGGAAGCGCATCACGAAGGCCACAAAGCCTGGCGGCGCCGTTTCAATCCCTTATAGGTAGACTCTGGACATGGTCAGAGATGGTCGCGTCACCGCGATCAAGGAGTTTCAATCCCTTATAGGTAGACTCTGGACATTTTCTTGATTACGACGTCTCGATCTGGTGTCCAGAGTTTCAATCCCTTATAGGTAGACTCTGGACGTGAGTTGGAACAGAACCGCCCTATCTGAGCTGCGAAGTTTCAATCCCTTATAGGTAGACTCTGGACCAGTTCATGGGCGATGCGAATCTGTTCGCTGGGGCTGTTTCAATCCCTTATAGGTAGACTCTGGACCGGCAGGAGCTTAAGGAGGAGTGAAAATGATGAAAAGGTTTCAATCCCTTATAGGTAGACTCTGGACGGTCTGCAGGATCAAATACTGAGGAGGTAGCTAGGTGGGTTTCAATCCCTTATAGGTAGACTCTGGACTTTCGCACTATGTTTTATAATGGTGGCTCATAGTTCAGTTTCAATCCCTTATAGGTAGACTCTGGACTAGGGCCTGCCAATACCCCCGCCCCTGATGAGAGGGGAGTTTCAATCCCTTATAGGTAGACTCTGGACCAGCCTTCATGATCGGGGCGTCCTTGATGACCGCAGTTTCAATCCCTTATAGGTAGACTCTGGACATATTCGTTTTGCGTTATATGTTTTTGTCAAAAAAAGGTTTCAATCCCTTATAGGTAGACTCTGGACCTATTTCACGCCCAAGGATCGGCCGAAGATGTATATGGTTTCAATCCCTTATAGGTAGACTCTGGACATTCGTATCTCCGCGTTGTTGCTCGCTTTGATGCTACTGTTTCAATCCCTTATAGGTAGACTCTGGACGCGCACTTCGTTCACATCATCCGTACTAACCAGGGCGTTTCAATCCCTTATAGGTAGACTCTGGACTAATTCAAACTCATTTCAAGAGTTTTTTCTGATTGAGTTTCAATCCCTTATAGGTAGACTCTGGACCGGTGCAGTAATACACTGGGCAGCCAACCGTTTTGG
>JANLFJ010000086.1 GCA_024655825.1 Peptococcaceae bacterium
TTGTGTTCCTTCCATCGCTTGGGCCGCCGGGCTTGCCGGGCATCGCAAAAATCTCCGTAATTGTATTTTAGCATCGTCGGAAGGGCCAAAAGCCCCATTGTCACAACGGAAGCCCCAATTACACCTGTTGCCGCCGCAAATATGGTACACGTAATCAACACGGCAACAGCAAGCCCTCCCCGGAGCCTTCCAAAGATATAATACATGGATTCATAAAGCTTACTGGCCAGTCCGGATTTTTCTATTACCACACCCATAAAAATAAATAAGAGAACGGCTACCAGGGTATAATCGGCAAACACACTGTATGTGTTCAAAACGAAAATACCCGAAAAGGCCTTCCCAATAAAAAGAAATCCGAAAATCGTACCTAGTCCTCCCATGACATATGCTATCGGGTATCCTATCATTATCGACACAATCAATGAACCCATCATCAATCCGGTTATCATTTCGGCACTCATATATTCTCACCACGCAGTACTACAATAATATATCTGACTAACTCTGCAATTCCCTGAATAAAAAGCAGTACTAGAGCAAAAAGTATCCAAGTTTTAAAAGGATATATGGGAGGTTGTATTGAACTGACCATAGCCTTCTCTTTTATTGACCATGCATGAATAACATCGGGAATCATGCCGCTAAAGCCAATAATAAATAGCGGTATAAAGAACAGGATCGTCATGACCGCATTAACAAGCGCTTGGGCTCTTTTGGATAAAAAAGTATAGATAACATCCACCCTCACATTTCCTTCGTCCCTATGGTTCCAAGCGAAACCCATGACCAGGACAAGACTGCTTAACAAGTAAGTCGCGTCATAACTCCACAAAGTAGGGTTTCTAAACACATATCTCATGATAACTTCATAAATCATCGTAGCAATAAGCAAGAGAATAAACCATCCAAAGACCTTACCACAAAGTTCACTAATCCGGTCAACCGTTTTTAATATGTTTTTCACAATGTCCCCACCCCTTTATACAAGGTGCTTAATTCGGATTAGATATGCTAGAAGTAAACTTTTTAGGAAAACTGGCTTCCCCTAGTTTAAGTTTTCCAAATAGATTGTCTGGGGAAGCCAGCCAATTACAAATGACTATCTTTTTTATTTTGTAACGCTGGGAGGAATCGGCTGCATGAAATTGTTGTATTCTACCATTTTTAGGTAGTACGCTTTGGCAGAATCCCATACCTCTTTAAGGAAGGGGTCTTTTGCCGCCTCTTTGTCGATAAAGGCCCAACCTATATCACGAATTTTGGCTTGTTCTTGTTTTTCAAGGTAGATCCTTTCTGTTTTTTGTTGATCATAGAAATCAAGTTTTTCCATACTGCTGTTATTATCATAACAAAGGGACCATAAGGTAGTAGAACGAGCAGCCGTCTCAATCATTGCCTTATAGACCATCATGCCGCCTGCGGCACCATCGGAAGGATGAAAACCCCCTCGAG
>JANLFJ010000087.1 GCA_024655825.1 Peptococcaceae bacterium
TTTACATATGAAGCAAATCCATTTACGGCAAAATACCAAATCCATAGTAAAGTTGTCATATTCACCACTTTTTACGGCGATGATGCCCACCTGGAATTGCTTGTGGTCAAGAATCCCTTGTATCACGGCGACTGGCGGCCATGAGAACAATAATTCTGTTGTTGGCGCTGTTTTTCCTCCTGCCCAAAACTGCTAGCCCGGTTACAGCCGCGGAGCAGCAAGAGCCGGTGCATATCAAAGGCTTTGATGCCATCGTCGTAGGCTGTTTTGACTGCTGGCTCCATGCGGACGGTAAGACCTGGCAGGACACCGACCATGACGGCATGCCGGATATTCCGGGTGACGGATGGACGAAGGAAACAGGAATAACGGCGGCTGTTCCTCAAATCGTGAAAGAGGGGTATGAGCGGGTTACTTACAAGATAATTCCCTTTGATTCCGGCCTGACCGAGGAAGAAATGAAAACGCTTTTCGCAAGGGATGAAGACGGTTTTACCGGCCAGGTCCATCCGGATGAGCCCCAGGTGGAGTGCAATGAATATTACCTCTTTAAAACAAAAATCTTGAGATATATTCCTGTCGAATACAAGCTTAAACAGGAAAACATAGTGCAATTTAAATTTCAAATAGATGATGATTTCACCCTATTCATCACCAGCGAGCAAAACATCGAAAACAACACCAATGCGGCAAAAGCGGGCTGTCGATCTGCCGGGACAAATACGTGACTATCCACGGCGACCTGTACGACGACATCTACACCCGCCCGGCCGCCAAGGAGGAATTATAACGTAATTTGCGGATGTTTGAAAGAGAAATTTGAGAAAGGGGATGGTCTGGAATAAAAGAAGTATTGATAAAGAAGCGCTTGACGGCCTTGATGTTCATTATTTGGTTTTGGGCCAGCCCGGCAATTGCCGCGGAAGAGCACTGGGCCAAAACGCAAATTGAAGAAATGAAAGCCAAGGGAATATGTTTTTTCCAGGAACCGGACGCACCGGCCAGCCTGTCTTTGCAAAAAGAGGTATTCGGCCTTACGGGCATATCTTTACAGCCGCGTGAAGCCTTGAACAGGTACAGTCTGATCCAGTCGATGCTAATAAATATAAATAGCGAAGATGTCAATGACGCAGACATCCAAAGACTGCTCAAAGAATATGCGGACTATTGCGATTACTGAATCAAGGTAAATATGGTCCTGGGCAGGGCTGTAAAGAGCGGGCTGTTAAAAGGCCGCCAGACGGCCTTCGGAAAACGGTTGGAACCGAAAGGCATCGTGACCGGGGCTGAACTTATCGTTTTTGCTTCGAGGTTCCTGGAAATAAAAAACGCCCAAAAATGACACAAACAAAAACTATGCCTTACAAGGGCAAAAAGGAGTATTCTTGATGAATGAAAAACAATTGGCGGTGGTTCTTGAAGAAATGTT
>JANLFJ010000088.1 GCA_024655825.1 Peptococcaceae bacterium
TGTTTCCACTTGTTTGAGCTTACCTGTTTTAACAGGATGATACAGGGCTTCCCCGATTAAGCCTGCTTCCCTGAGCTTGAACGCATCCATCCTAACCTACTAGGTTATCCAGCTATTGGGCTTTCCCGCTGGTCGGGTGACAGGGTTTCTTTCAACCCATCGGCTCGGCAGGCATGCCGGGCGAACAAAAAAAGCCATCCCTTTCGAGATGACTTTTGTTTGCATATTTATTCTGTTGGCTACATACTCTGGGTAAAATCCGACAAACCTTTGCGGTCCGGCTTCATGCCGTCGGCAAGAGCCAGCGCCTTTTCCCATGTCTTTTCCGTTTCATACTTAAAAAACTCGTACAGGGGATTTAATTCCTCGGCTTCATCATACTTTTGCAGGCACTCGTAATATATCCGCTTATCCTCGTTATAAACGATGAGAGGCGGGTGGTTATGTGTCATGAGATAGTAATTCATGAGCGTCCTGCCGACACGCCCGTTGCCGTCTGCAAAGGGATGGATATACTCAAACCGCGCGTGAAGGTAGGCGGCAGCTTTCAAAACATCCTTTTCCTCATACGCATTTACTTCGGCAATCAGTTCCGTCAGGTCGTTTTCCACATCTTCTGCAGCGGAGCCCACCTCATGGATGCCGGTTACATAATCGTGCTTTTTAAATTCGCCTGGCCGCTCCTCATTTTCAATATACCTGCGCTCATCGTAAGTTCCGCTGGTGAGAACCTTGTGAATTTCCTTAACCAACTCTATGCTGAGAAGCTCCTTTTTCACGATTTTTTCTTTCAAAAACTCATAGCACAGCTTTTGATTTTGCTGTTCAAACAGGGCACGGGGACTTCCGGTATAGTCCACAACCCTGCCGTTTTCAAAGATTTCCCTTGTATCGTGATAGGTGATTTCCTCATTCTCTATCTTTCCGGAATGGAACGCAAACAGGATGCGGAAGCTGTCAAGGTATTTATCAAGATCGGCGGTGGACATGATTTTGTATGACTGCCACAACGCGACAACTCGGCTATATCGTTCCAAACGCATTCCTCCTTTTTCGCATTATTGATTATAATTATACCACAGTTTAACAAACTCAGGCAGAGCGAGGGCTATAGTTCATTATCTAACACATCATCGGAAGCCACTCATTTTTCTAATCCGCAGCATCGTTTTTCATCCTACTTACGGCAGATAGTTTCTTGGGTTTGGCTTTTCACCGTTCACTCGTACCTTAAAGCGCAAGTGCTCTCCGGTGCTTCGACCTGTGGAACCGACCTGTGCGGTGATGTCGCATTATTCTTTTGCTTTTCTCGCCAAAAATGTAGATGAGTCACCAAGGTGGAATCTGAACTC
>JANLFJ010000089.1 GCA_024655825.1 Peptococcaceae bacterium
GCGATGCCCATCCCCGTTGCCCGCAGCCAGGTCGGCCACAGCTCGGAACCGTACATGGGATAGCCTGAGAAGTAGCCCATGGAAATGCCGAGGCAGAAGCCGACGGGGAGCATAACGGCGGGGCTTAAGGCGTAGAAGGCAAACAGAGGCGCAAAGACCATGGCGGCCAGCCAGTAGATGGTGAAGGTCGGTCTCCTGCCCAGCCTGTCGGCCACCACCCCGAAAGTCAGGTAACCGATCATGCAGCCGACGTTGATAATGATGAACCACATGGAGGAAGCGAAGATGGTCATGCCCCTGTCAGCCCTCAGCATGGAGGGGATCCAGGACATGATGCACCAGTATCCCAAAAGGCCGATGAAGGAAATCAGGATGTACATGATGGTTCTCTTGAGGTACTTGCCCTTGAAGATTTCCACCCAGGAAACCGGTTTTTGCTCGCTCTTCTTGTACTCGACGAACCGCTCGCTCTCCTTCAGCGACATCCGGATCCAGAAGACGAGCAGAGCCGGGAGGATACCGGAAACGAAAACCCAGCGCCAGCCCCAGGTGGGAGCGACACCGGCGTACACCAGCGAGGCCAGGATTGCGCCGATCGGCCACCCGCACTGCATAACCGCCATCACCTTGCCGCGGTACTTTGGCGGCCAGGTCTCGGTAATCAGCGCCGCCCCGGCGGCCCACTCGCCACCGGCGAAGAAGCCCATCAGAAAGCGGAAGCAAATAAGGGACATAGCGTTCCAGGACAGGGCGGTCAGGCCGGTAAAGGCCGCGTAACCGAGAACTGTATAAATCATAACCCTGATGCGCCCTATTTTGTCCGTGAGCGGGCCCCAGAACATGCCCCCGATAGCATAACCCAATAAGGACAACGTCATAACCGTGCCGGAACCGGCAAAATTGAAGCTGAATTCCTTTTTGATGTCGACCAGCGCGTTGCTGTACAGCATGACCTCAAACGCGTCAAAAATGTACCCGCACAAGGCGACAAACAGGACCATCCACATGTACCGCGTGAT
>JANLFJ010000090.1 GCA_024655825.1 Peptococcaceae bacterium
TGATGGTCTATAAGGGATTGAAACCCGCGGTAGCATCCACTACCGCGCCTTTTGTTGCCGGTTCGGAGCCTACCTATAAGGGATTGAAACCGGCAAGCCGGCGCAGATGCATGAAGCCAACCACCGGTTCGGAGCCTACCTATAAGGGATTGAAACTCAGCGGCGTGTTTTTATTTCTTGTCCCCTATCCCAAGTTCGGAGCCTACCTATAAGGGATTGAAACATTTTTCCATTTTCTTTCCCTCCGTTCATATTTGGGTTCGGAGCCTACCTATAAGGGATTGAAACTCCACGCTGCTGGCAATCTCATCCATCAGCCACTCGTTCGGAGCCTACCTATAAGGGATTGAAACCCGCCGCCGGAGCGGCGTCACTCTGCAATTTTTTCTGCTGGGTTCGGAGCCTACCTATAAGGGATTGAAACTTCTGTCATACCGGCTAGGCGATGTGTGACCTCGAGTTCGGAGCCTACCTATAAGGGATTGAAACCAGATGAGAAAAATAGGCCATATTCGATTCTCGGTTCGGAGCCTACCTATAAGGGATTGAAACCTGGATATTTGCAGGATTTCCCCGTATATCTCCTGGTCTCGTTCGGAGCCTACCTATAAGGGATTGAAACACATGATGTGATGTGACGTGCTACAATGCCACACAGGTTCGGAGCCTACCTATAAGGGATTGAAACAAAGTTGTTAAGTTTTGTGTAGGTGTGAATTTTATTGCTTGTTCGGAGCCTACCTATAAGGGATTGAAACAGGAGGAAGATCCCTAGAGGGATGGGCACTTTCCCGTTCGGAGCCTACCTACCCTGAAAACCATAGACCGTAAAAAGGCAACACAAAAA
>JANLFJ010000091.1 GCA_024655825.1 Peptococcaceae bacterium
AAACTTTCCCCACCTTGTAGCCCCCTTCGGCCAAGCGTATAATCTTCCCCAAAGAACCAAAACGGGGAGGATTTTTTTATGACCAGAAACGAGCACCGACAGGAATGGGAACGCCTCATCGCCGACTATCGGGCCAGTGGTCTAAGCGCCAAAAAGTGGTGCGCCGCCAATCATGTAAAATTCCACCAATTAAAGTACTATCTTTACCGTGGAAAGATCGGTCCCGCCACGCAGTCATCCAAGTGGCTGCCGGTCGAGATGACGCCGATGGAACATGTTGACACCGGTTTGTTGATCAGGATCGGTGCCGCCTGCATCGAGGTCAAATCCAGCTTCGATCCCAATCTGCTTTCCAGGGTAGTCCGGGTGCTGGCATCATGTTGAACGAGATCGGCATTGAGCGGGTCTATCTCGCCTGTGGCGCTACCGATTTGCGCAAGTCCATAGATGGATTGGCGGTATTAGTCAGGGAGGGATTCAATCTCGATCCCTTCTCCAGCAGTCTCTTTGTTTTCTGTAACCGGCAGCGGGATAAGCTGAAGATCCTCCATTGGGATCACAATGGTTTCTGGCTCCATTACCGCCGGTTAGAGCGGGGTAAATTCCAGTGGCCGGCTGAAAACTCATCTCCGGCGCCTATCAGTTACCGTGAGTTGCGCTGGTTGCTCGACGGCCTGTCCTTGAAACAGCCTCGGGCGCACTCTGAAGTAAAGCAACGCATCGTATTGTAAAGATATCAAAAGATATGAAGAAATATTTTATTATTTTGACTGAACAAGAAGG
>JANLFJ010000092.1:0-515 GCA_024655825.1 Peptococcaceae bacterium
CCCAAAAAGCGCTCAGTTTCTCGGAGAACCGGCAGTCCGGTTGGGCGTAGTTGGGGGTTTGCACCAGGACGTTCGTTTCTTTGGTGTTGTTTTCGATGTTTTGCTCGCCTTCCACCGGCACGGCGTGGATTCTCAGCCTGCACGAGCCGGCAGTGTCCGCGGCCTGCCAGTTGAATTTTCTTTCTTTGGTTTCCCCCGGCTTTATCTGCAGTTTTTCACTGCCCGCTTTTTTGCCGCCCGCGTAGTATTCGGCCGTAAAGATTTCCTCGCGCGGCCCGTTGTTCCTGAACACCGCCGTCGCCGCCTGGAAGGAGCCGGCAAGAACGGGGCTCTCTTTCTTTATTTCGACGGCCTCGATGTCTGCCGCTTTCGGAACACCGTAAAATTCGACCAGAACGGGCAGGAGCTTTCTCCTGCCCTCCACTTTCTCCGCCTGCCAGTCCTTGGTGATGAATAGGGTGAAATCATCATCTATTTGAAATTTGAATTGTACTGTGTTTCCTTCTTTAAGCCTG
>JANLFJ010000092.1:525-760 GCA_024655825.1 Peptococcaceae bacterium
GTCTATAACTCAAGATTTTTGTTTTAAAGAGATAATATTCATTGCACTCGACCTGAGGCTCATCCGGATGGACCTGGCCGGTAAAACCGTCTTCATCCCTTTCGAAAAGCGTTTTCATTTCTTCCTCGGTCAGGCCGGAATCAAAGGGAATTACCTTGTAAGTAACCCGTTCATACCCCTCTTTCACGGTTTGAGGAACAGCCGCCGTTATTCCTGTTTCCTTCGTCCAGCCGTC
>JANLFJ010000093.1 GCA_024655825.1 Peptococcaceae bacterium
AGAGTTTCCTCCGGATGCGGGAGAGTCCAGAGTCTACCTATAAGGGATTGAAACACCACAATGCCGATCGTCACTGTGTATCTTAGTCAAGTCCAGAGTCTACCTATAAGGGATTGAAACTTTTCTGGTACCTCCCCTTTTAAAAACTCCTCTTTAAGTCCAGAGTCTACCTATAAGGGATTGAAACGGTATTCCGAAGAGCAGATCAAAAACCTTGAAAAGGTCGTCCAGAGTCTACCTATAAGGGATTGAAACTATTAAGCTTAGTTTGGGGACAATTGGCAATTATATTGTCCAGAGTCTACCTATAAGGGATTGAAACATCGAAAAGCAATTTTTTCTTTTAGGTTGTGTTTGTGTCCAGAGTCTACCTATAAGGGATTGAAACCTAAAAAGTACGCCAATCCCAGCACAACCAGCCCACGTCCAGAGTCTACCTATAAGGGATTGAAACTTCTGCTTTTCAGCCTCGGCTATCTCCTCGATTTTTGGTCCAGAGTCTACCTATAAGGGATTGAAACCTGTTTGGTAGCGGTATCCATGTTTCAAGACCAAGAAAGTCCAGAGTCTACCTATAAGGGATTGAAACCGCCGATTGCGATGGGCCAGTATGTATCTTTCAGGGGTCCAGAGTCTACCTATAAGGGATTGAAACTGCTCGATATCCAAGAGTTTCCTCCGGATGCGGGAGAGTCCAGAGTCTACCTATAAGGGATTGAAACA
>JANLFJ010000094.1 GCA_024655825.1 Peptococcaceae bacterium
TTAGGCCGGCCGCGGTGCCCAGGGCGGTCAGGCCCGTGTTTTGTTCCAGCATTTTCACGAGCTTTGCATCGAGCCGCATACCGCCTTCTTCCCACAGCGGCCAGCACAGGGAAATGGTCCTGCCGTGCCGCTTCCCGGAGGCCGCCAGCTCGCTGCGGTAGCAGGCGTAGGCGTCCATAAAGGCGTTGGCGGCAGCGTAGTCGGCTTGGCCAGGGTTGCCCAGGCTCCCCGAAAGCGAGGAAAAGAGGATGAAAAAGTCAAGCGGCACGTCCTTGCTCGCCTCGTCAAGGTTAACCAGGCCTTTGACCTTGGGCGCCAGCACTTCCAAAAGCTGTTCTTTTGTTTTTTGGAGGATGAAGCTGTCGCGAATGACGCCGGCGCCGTGAATGATCCCATCCAGGCCGCCGTGCTCTTCCCTGATTTTTTGGATAAGGCGGCTCGCAGACTGTTTGTCGCTTACGTCGGCCTCCAGGTATTCGACCCGCGCGCCCCGGCTCCTGAACTCTTCGAGCTTAGCTCTTTTGGGCCCGTCCAGCGAAGAACGCCCGGCCAGTATTATCACCGAATCTTTGGCCCTTTGGGCTATTTCACCGGCAAAGACCAGGCCCAACCCGCCGGCCCCGCCCGTGATCAGGTATACCCCCCGCTCTTTCCACGGTGTTTTTGGTTCCTCGGCCGGTGGGCT
>JANLFJ010000095.1 GCA_024655825.1 Peptococcaceae bacterium
GTGGAAGTGACCAAGGGCGCAGCAACATCAGAAGACACTTTTTTGGCAATCTTTGAGTTGGCCAAAAAGATGGGTAAGACACCGATAAGGATTGAAGAGGCGCCAGGCTTTGTCGTAAACAGGCTGCTGGTTCCCATGATTAATGAAGCGGCTTATTTGCTGATGGAAGGGGTCGCAAATGCTGAAGATATTGATACGGCCATGAAACTGGGGGCGAATCATCCTATCGGTCCATTGGCCCTGGGGGATTTAATTGGGCTTGACGTATGTTTAGCCATAATGGAAGTACTTTATAGGGAATTCGGTGACAGCAAGTATCGTCCCTGTCCGCTTATTCGCAAGATGGTCAGGGCTGGTTACTTGGGCCGCAAGACCGGTAGAGGATTTCATAAGTATTAGACCCACGGTAGAATGTCAAATTGAGTTAGGGAAGTGGTAGCTTGAAAAATAACTCAACGTAGTATAAAAATGGGCGTACTTAAATAAAGGTACTATTGTCCTTTGAAAATTTAATAGCTGTAAGTTTAAGCCACAGAAATGCCAGTAGCTTTTATTACACCATTGGAAACGAGGAGTTTTACAGCTTGTTTAATAGCTTTCTCCTTCTGTTTTTCCAGCATTTCTTGTGGCATGTCAATTTTGTACAAAT
>JANLFJ010000096.1 GCA_024655825.1 Peptococcaceae bacterium
GCGGAACAACGGTTTACAGCGGCTATCAGCATATACTGCCCGACGGTGGCACCCTGATTCCGCTTGATAATTGTATCGTCCACAAGTTTCACGAAGTCAAGCTTGTCGGTGATACTTAAGAGAGCTGCCGTAAGACCGAATTCACGGCTTCTTACCGATTTCGGCTGAGGGGGTTCCGTCACTTTGCGGACGATATCTTCAAGCTTGCCGAGGTACTTTTTAGAAACAACCCTTGGTTGACCATTGATCCTTTTGGTCTCGATAACGTAATAATAAGCCTTGCCGTTAACCGTTTGCTTAATCAGGCCTGCCACTTATACACCCCCTGCGATTTTAGGCAATATATACAATTTTATCGCGAAAAGGGTCGAAAACAAAGCCTGGTTTTGGATCATTTTGGATCAAATAGGATCGTTTTGGATCAATGGCTATAATTAGTAACTACTTTATGACTGTAGCTACGTATATCTTGCAATTACTCTGATTTTTAAATTTGGTTACTACGTTTCTAATTTTAAGAATGCAGTATTTTCAAGGCTTAGAGGGCTTAAAATTACGTGAAAATGGTCTAAAAAAATTTATTTCGTAAAGTCATGCTAG
>JANLFJ010000097.1 GCA_024655825.1 Peptococcaceae bacterium
AAATCCGTACAGACTTTACTAAAGGAGCACCCGAGCGTGGTGGTTCCCACCAGGGGCCTCGTGGCTGACATGGGACCGGCCTTAAGCCACGCCGACAAGATCATCCGCCTCTACATGGACGGCTATACCGAGACCGAAATCGTCCGGCGCACCGGGCACAGCTATGAGTCAATAGAGAACTACCTCCTGGACTTCGCCCGGGTCACCTACCTCCTGGAAAGGGGCCTGCCGGTACCGGCTATTAGAAAAGTCCTGGGCTGTTCCAGGAGGCTCGTTGAAAAACACGTCAACCTCTACCGGGAGTTTTCCGGCCCCGACTACGCCTTCATGATGGCGAAGGTCCGCCGCCTGGCCGAGGCCCACCCGGTTAAAAAAAACTAACACTCCAAGGAGGGATGAGTTTGTTGGAAGCCAAGAAGGGTGTGAACAGCCGCTACGCCACCCTTCTTGTCAGGGATGTATTACCGGTACAAATTGCCCACCTGAAAACCAGCTTTGAACTGGCCCCGGCCTCTAAATTAGCCGAGGCGGCCTGTACGGTCACCAACCAGGCCGTGGAGGCCTGGGAAAAGGACCAGGGCACCAAGCGCC
>JANLFJ010000098.1 GCA_024655825.1 Peptococcaceae bacterium
TTGTATTTATTGGGCTGAGGGCACTTTTTGATTTAAGGTTTAGTAAAGTCACGCTGTGTGCCTGGCAGCTGTGTGGCCTTGCGGGTTAAAGTCCCGCCGAACCGGACCTGCACGGGATTCGTAGCCAAAGGTGGTGGTTGCCACCGGGCGCAGACTTAATGTCTATGCAAGGCAGGGTGTCCATCGTGAGGTGGAGTCTGAAGGGCTTGAGGCGAAACTTCGGGCCGCAATCGAGGCGGAAGCCGTGATGAACTCGTCGGCCGAGAATGGGCGGACACCGACCCCGCAGCGTGAGGGGGAAGGAAATATGCAGGTCTCCCATTCGTCACAAGGTGTGTGGAGGCGGCACGAAGGGGAAGGCTGCACAGTGACCCAGGGAGGTCTCACATCGTCTCTCCACAGAGGGGGGTGTACGGCGCCCCGTTAACAAACGCCAATTCGTTCCCAGGAGGTGCCCCCTCGGAGCGGAGCCAAGAACAAGAGGCACCGGAGAAGTAAGGCCGGGATATAAGGGTAAGACCGAAGTTCCCGCCGAAGCGGTGTGAGAAGTCGGACCGGATG